>NZ_JBFRDL010000025.1:0-66610 GCF_052113525.1 Rhodococcus sp. TAF43 | reverse complement strand
CTACTGCTGCGATGCGCTGCTCTTGCGTCAGCGAACTTCGTCTATCCAAAACACTGACCCCCGGGAGTCTGAACTGATTTCTCAGTCCAACTCCCGGGGGTCAGTTCACGGTGGGAGAGGGGCGCTCGATGTCGCTGAATGTCCGTCAGACGGAGACGATCACCGACGAGCCGTGCCCGAACAGGCCCTGATTGGCGGTGATACCCACGCGAGCACCCTCCACCTGGCGGCCCTCGGCCTGGCCGCGGAGCTGCCAGGTGAGCTCGCAGACCTGCGCGAGTGCCTGTGCCGGAACGGCTTCGCCGAAGCAGGCGAGACCACCGGACGGGTTGACCGGGATGCGGCCACCGATCGTGGTGTCACCGGCACGCAACAGGTGCTCGGCCTCGCCGCGCTTGCACAGTCCCAGGTCCTCGATCCAGTCGAGCTCGACCGACGTGGCGAGGTCGTAGACCTCGGCGACGTCGACGTCCTCGGGGGAGATGCCGGCCTCCTCGTAGGCCGCGTCGCCGATCGACTCCTTGAACGTGCGCTCGGGTGYGGGCACCGCGGACGCCGACTCGGTGGAGAAGTTCGGCATGTCCATGATCGTCTGCGGGAACGTCGGCGTGACGGTCGAAATTGCCTTGATCCGAACGGGATCCACGATGCCCTTCTTGCGGGCGTACTCCATGGACGTCAGGATGATGGCGGCGCCGCCGTCGGACGTGGCGCAGATGTCGAGCAGGTGCAACGGGTCCGCGACCACCGGCGAGGCCAGCACGTCGGCCGCCGAAACTTCCTTGCGGTAGCGCGCGTTCGGGTTGTTCAGGCCGTGCTTGGCGTTCTTGACCTTGACGGCGGCGAAGTCCTCGGGGGTGGCGCCGTACAGGTCGATGCGCCGACGCGCATTGAGCGCGAAGTACGCCGGGTTGGTCATGCCCATCAGGCGGAAGCGGAGCCAGTCCGGATCGTCCCAGCGCTCGCCGGCGACCGGAGCCAGGAAGCCCTTGGGCGTCGTGTCGGCGCCGACGACCAGTGCGACGTCGGAGAGTCCGGCCAGGATCCGGGCGCGGGCGGTGTCGAGTGCCTGAGCGCCGGTGGCGCATGCGGCGTACGACGTCGCGACGCGCGCGCCGTTCCATCCGAGGGCCTGCGCGAAGGTGGCGCCGGCGACATAGCCGCCGTAGCCGTTGCGGACCGTCTCGCCGCCGACGATGAGGTCGACGTCCTGCCAGTCCACGCCCGAGTCGGCGAGGGCCGCGCGGGCGGCGGCGACACCGTACTTGACGAACGAGTGGCCCCACTTGCCCCACGCGTGCATACCGACGCCGAGGACGGCCACATCATTGTTGGTGCTCATGCCTGTGCCCCGTTCTCTGCTGCAGCGACCGGCTTCCAGCGCCAGATGCTACGGTCGCCCGTCTCGTCGGTGTAGAGGGTCTCGATGACCAGTTCGACGGGGTTGCCCACCTTGAGGTCCGCGACGCCGTAGCCGTCGGCCACCTGGCCGAGCACGACGAGGCCCTCGGGCAGCTCGACCGCTGCGAGCGCGAACGGCACGTACGGATCGGTGTTCGCGATGTACGGGGCCGGCGGCTTGTACTGCGCATCGGTGTACGACCACACCGTGCCGCGGCGCGACAGCTCGACATCGTCGAACTCCTCGCCGGAGCAGGCCGGGTTCTTGCAGAACGTGGTCTCCCGCGGGAAGGAGATCGTGCCGCAGGACCGGCACTTGGTGCCGATCAGGGCCGGCTCCGGCCCGGTGGTGAACCAGCCCTCTACGGCCGGTGTGGCGGTGTCGCTCATGCAAACCTCATCTGCTTGTCGAGCCTGATCGGCCGGTCTGGTCGGCGACCGGCGTTGGAACGGGTTGCAGTATGGCATGAGTTAACTGATTCCCGATGTGCCGTCCCATCCACCGGACGGCGGCCCGGATCGGCGGTGCGTGGGACGGTCGGATCCCGGGGGGCGTCCGTCCAGTGGGACTCGGGAAGCGCGGATCGACCGATCGAATCCGAACAAACGACCAAAGGCGACACCAGCTCCGGGCGTGTCGGAGCAAGCCGGCTCAGCAGCCGCCTGGCCTGGGCCGACACGGCCGCGAACTCGCAGTGTCGAAGTCCGTCACTGTTGGGCAACCGACCGTTATCGTGATTCCGACTCGTCGGAGGTGCGCTGTGCCCAGAGTGACTGTCAGGCCTGAGGATCGGGTGATCAGTCTGCGAGATGGTCGGTCGATGGGATTCGCCGACTACGGACCCGCAGACGGCTTCGTCGTGGTCAGTGCCCACGGTGGATTGTCGTGCCGCCTCGACATACGAGGGGCCGCGCCCGTCGCCGAGGCCGCCGGGATCCGGCTCATCTCACCGGATCGGCCCGGGATCGGCCTCTCGGATCCCCGCCCCGGACGCACAGTCCTCGACTGGGCCGCGGACGTGGAGGAGTTGGCCGACCACCTCGGGATCGAACGGATGGCGGTGCTCGGCTGGTCGATGGGTGGTCAGTACGCAGCGGCACTCGGATACGCGTTGGCGTCGCGAATCAACCGGGTGGCGATAGTCGCGGGCGCACTGCCGCTGACCGAGGACGGCACCTTCGCGCGCTTGACGCCGATGGATCGATGGTGCACCCGGATGTCCCAACGATGTCCGTCACTGGCCGCCGCGTGGTTCCGCTCCCTGTCGGTGCTGGCATGGTCCATGCCCAAACAGTTCGCGCGGATCTCCGCCCGGACCCTCGCGCCCGCCGACGCCGAGATCGTCCACGGCGAACTGCAGGCGTTCGCCGCAATGGCCGGTGAAGGGCTGCGCATCCCTGCCGGCGTGGTCGAGGACTACCGGGCGTGGGCGCGCCCGTGGGGGTTCTCGCCGGAGGAACTCCAGGTGCCGGTCGACGTGTGGTGGGGCGACGCGGACCGGCTCATCCCCAAGGAATGGCCGACGGAACTGGCCACCCGAATCCCCAAGTCCACCCTGAACATCGGGACTGGCGGCCATTTCATGGCGCACCTGCACTACCGGGCCATTCTCGACTCCCTGGCCGAGTCGGCGTGACCCGGTCGTGCGGGGCCCAGGGTCGGTATCGGTCGGCCCTCCGTCAGCCCGGTCAGTACCGGACATCGCTCTGCAGCAGCGGTGGGTACACGGTGGATGATTCGCCGTCCACGGTGGTGCCCGCGAACTGGAGCATCGCCCGCGTGTCGCCGTTCATCGGCGCCGGGTAGTTCAGGGTCGGGGCCGACACTTCGTCGGGCATGCGGAGGTGGTCGGGGCCGAGGGCCACTTCCAGGCCGGCGACGTTGTTCGTGAGGTGTTCCACTCGCCGGGCGCCGAGGATCGGGACGACGGTCCCGGACCGGGCCCGCAACCAGGCCAGTGCCACGGCCGCCGAGGTGGTGCCGAGGTCGTCGGCGATCGCGGCGACGGCGTCGATCACCACGAACTCGGCGTCGCTTGGCCCGCCGACGAACGCGGCGCGGGCGGAGTCGGTGACCTCGGTGCCGCGTCGATACTTGCCGGACAGGAACCCGTTCCGCAGCGGGCTCCACGGCACCAGTGCCATGCCCTGATCGAGAGCGAGGGGTGCGACTTCGCCCTCGACCGTGCGAGCCAGCAGCGAGTACTCGAACTGCAGCGCGATCAACGGGGTCCACCCCCGCAACAGTGCCGTGGTCTGGGCCCGAGCGGTCACCCAGGCCGGGTTGTTGGAGAACCCGATGTAGCGGATCTTGCCGGCGCGGACCAGGTCGTCGAGAGTGCGCAGGGTTTCCTCGATCGGTGTGTGGCGGTCCCAATTGTGCAACCAGTACAGGTCGAGATAGTCGGTGCGGAGACGGCGAAGGGTCTCGTCGAGCTGGGCAATGATCGACGCGCGCCCCGCGCCGCCGCCGTTCGGGTCGCCGGGGAAGAGGTTCGCGAAGAACTTCGATGCCAGCACCACGCGCTCGCGACGACCGCGCTGGTGGGCGAAGAAGTCCCCGAGAATCTTCTCCGAGTGGCCGTTGGTGTAGAAGTTGGCGGTGTCGATGAAGTTCCCGCCGAGGTCCAGGTAGGTGGCGAGGATCTTCTCGGATTCCTCGACGCTGCAGCCGGCTCCGCCGGCGTCCTCGCCGAAGGTCATCGCACCGAGGGCGAACGGGCTGACCCGCAGCCCCGAACGGCCGAGGGTGACGTACTGATCGAGCCCCATGATCTGCTCCTTGTCCGTGTCGGAACGTGCATTCCCATCGAAACGCGAAGCGCTGGGAGGGGGTAGACCGATTCACGCGCGGCGTTGCACGATCCTCTCGACAACGCCCCGATCGGATTGCCGGACCGCGGCGCGGATGCTTACGTGAACTGTGCGCACGACAGCCGACCTACTGGACGAGATCCGTGGCCGCATCGCGGCCCACGCGAGGCCGGATATGCGGACGCCGATCGACGGGCTGTTGCTGTCGACGGTGACCCTCGACTCGGCCACGCCGGAATATTCGCTGACCGAGCCGCTGCTGGTGGTCATGGCCCAGGGCGGAAAGCGACTCCTGGTCGGCGGCCACGTCTACGAATACCGGGCGGGGGAATGCCTGGTCGTCACCGCCGCCTTGCCCGTCACCGGCCACTACATCGACATCGACGAAGGCGCGCCGTCGTTGGCCGTGGGGTTGGTGCTGCGCCCGGAAGCCGTCGCCGCACTGGTACTACAGGCCCCCACCGAACGGTGGTCCCGCGGCGCGGGCGGCCAGCCGGCGATCACAACCGGCGAGGCGGATGCCGATCTGCTCGACGCGGTTGCCCGGATGCTGCGACTACTCGATCATCCCGCGGACGTGCCCGTGCTCGCCCCGCTGATCGAGCGAGAGATCCTGTGGCGGCTCCTCGCCGGTCCGTACGGGGACACGCTCCGCCAGATCGGGCTGGCCGACAGCGATGTGTCGCACATCAGCCGCGCAATCCGCTGGATCCGTGACAACTACGCCGAGCCGATGCGGATCGAGGACCTCGCGCGGCTGTCGAATATGAGTGCATCGACGTTTCACCGACACTTCCGGGCAGTCACGTCCATGAGCCCCTTGCAGTTCCAGAAACGGATTCGGCTGCAGCAGGCCCGCTCGATGCTTGTCGCGCACCCCGGTGACGTCGCAGGAGTCGGGCATGTCGTCGGCTACGACAGCCCTTCGCAGTTCAATCGTGAGTACCGCCGACTGTTCGGTGCCTCGCCCGGGCARCATGCCGAAGGCCTGCGTACGAACGCCGAGTTCTCTCGCCCCGGTTCACTGTTCTGAGTCGCCGTCGAGCACCCTCTGCACGGACATCACGTCGGTCCTTGAGCCCCTCGGCATTCCGCGACGATGACCGAACGACATACCGGTCTGGTTGGCCCCGGGCCGGTCGATGACCGGGTCCGGGATGTGAAGCTGGTGCGCAGCACTCGGAGCGCTCGATCTTGGTGCCCTCGGTGAGACTCGAACTCACACTGCACGGGTTTTGAATCCGTTTCCTCTGCCAATTGGGATACGAGGGCGTCTTGCGGGTTCCTACTCTAGAAGATCACGGGCCCCAGTCAAACCACCGGTACCCTCGAATCGTTCGCGCCCCGATCCGTGGGCGCCGACTGGAGGAGATTGGTGACTATGAACGCTCCCGCCACGCAGGCCACCGAACGACAGCCGCGGCGTGTGGTGGTGGCGGAAGACGAGGCGTTGATCAGGCTCGACCTGGTCGAGATGCTTCGCGAAGAGGGCTACGACGTCGTCGGTGAGGCCGGCGACGGTCAGCGTGCAGTCGAGTTGGCAGAGGAGTTGCGGCCGGATCTGGTGATCATGGACGTGAAGATGCCGCGCCGCGACGGGATCGATGCGGCATCGGAGATCGCCGCCAAACGAATTGCCCCCGTTGTGATCCTGACCGCATTCAGTCAGCGGGAGTTGGTCGAGCGGGCGCGCGATGCGGGCGCGATGGCGTACCTCGTCAAGCCGTTCTCGAAGGCGGACCTGGTGCCGGCGGTCGAGTTGGCGGCGAGCCGATTCACGGAGATCTCGTTGCTCGAACGCGAGGTTGCCAACCTCTCGGACCGGCTCGAGACCCGCAAGGTCATCGAGCGCGCCAAGGGCATGCTGATGCAGTCACAGGGGCTCTCCGAGCCCGAGGCATTCAAATGGATCCAGCGCGCGGCCATGGATCGTCGGACGACGATGAAGGCCGTGGCCGAGGTGGTCGTCGACACGCTGGGAGCCGACGCCGCGGGCGATTGAGCCCGCTGTGACCCCGCGCATCGGGCGACGCGCGGGGAGGAAGGGCGTGGCTGTCGGTCCGGCTCCCTAGACTGGTCAACCGTGAGCCCCGCATCCACGTCCTCGTCCACCGTCTCTGCTACTCCTGACGCGTCCGGCTCGGAGCGGCCGACGCTGCTGTTGCTCGACGGGCACTCGCTCGCCTACCGCGCCTTCTTCGCGCTACCCGCCGAGAACTTCAAGACGCAGAGCGGCCAGACCACCAACGCGGTCTACGGGTTCACGTCGATGCTGATCAATCTGCTGCGCGACGAGCAGCCGACGCACGTTGCGGCCGCATTCGACGTCTCCCGGCAGACCTTCCGCGCGGAGGCGTTCCCCGAGTACAAGGCGAACCGCAGCAAGACCCCGGACGAGTTCAAGGGCCAGGTCGAGGTCACCAAGGACGTCCTCGGCGCGATGGGCATTCCCGTGATGGCGATCGAGGGCTACGAGGCCGACGACATCATCGCGACGCTCACGACGCAGGCCACCGCGCTCGGCTACCGGGTGCTGGTCGTGACCGGCGACCGGGATGCGCTGCAGCTGGTGACCGACGACGTCACCGTCCTCTACCCGCGCAAGGGCGTCTCGGACCTCACCCGCTTCACCCCCGAGGCGGTCGAGGACAAGTACGGGCTCACACCGCAGCAGTACCCGGACTACGCGGCGCTGCGCGGCGACCCGAGTGACAACCTCCCCGGTATCCCCGGGGTAGGCGAGAAGACCGCCGCCAAGTGGATCCGCGAGTACGGATCGTTCGAGAACCTCGTCAACCAGGTGGACCAGGTGAAGGGCAAGGTGGGCGAGTCGCTGCGGGCGAACCTGCCCAGCGTCGTCCTCAACCGCCAGCTCACCGAGATGGTGCGCGACGTGGCGCTGCCGTACACGCCGGACCAGTTGTCGCTGGCGCCGTGGGACCGCGAACGCATCCATGCGCTGTTCGACGACCTCGAGTTCAAGGTGTTGCGCGACCGACTCTTCGCGACCCTGTCGTCCGCGGAACCGGAGGCCGAGGAGGGCTTCGAGGTGCGCGGGCGCGCCCTGACACCCGGTGAGGTGGCCGGCTGGATCGCGGACCACGCGTCGACCGGCGAGCGGCACGGGCTGTCCGTCGTCGGCGCGGGAACCCCCTACGGCGGAGACGTCACCGCGATCGCGATCGCGGCGTCCGACGGTGAGGGTGCCTACATCCCGGCCGCCACGGTGACGCCCGAGGACGAGGCGGCGCTCGTGGCATGGCTGGCGGACCCGGCGCAGCCCAAGGCGCTGCACGAGGCGAAGCGGGCGATGCACGCCCTGTGGGGGCGCGGCTGGACCCTTGCCGGACTGACCAGTGACACCGCACTCGCCGCCTACCTGGTTCGTCCCGGGCAGCGCAGCTTCAACCTCGACGACCTGTCCCTGCGCTACCTCAAGCGGGAGCTTCGCGTGGAAGAGTCGGGGCAGCAACAGCTTTCGCTGCTCGACGACGAAGAGGCAGCGGATGCCGAACAGGCCGAAGGCGAGATTCTCCGTGCTCGCGCGGTGGTCGACCTGGCCGCGGCGTTGGACACCGAACTCGCGGACATCGAGGGCACGGGACTGCTGGCCGACATGGAGCTGCCGCTGCTCGCGGTGCTGGCGCAGCTGGAGGCGACGGGCATCGCCGTCGACTCCGGTCACCTGCACGACCTGCAGAGCACGTTCGCGGCCCGGGTCGCGGAGGCGGCCGACGCGGCGTACGAGGTGATCGGCAAGCAGATCAACCTGGGCTCGCCCAAGCAGCTCCAGGTGGTGCTCTTCGACGAGCTCGAGATGCCGAAGACCAAGAAGACCAAGACCGGCTACACCACCGACGCCGACGCGCTGCAGTCGCTGTTCGAGAAGACCCAGCACCCGTTCCTCGAGCACCTGCTCGCGCACCGGGACGCGACGCGGCTCAAGGTCACCGTCGACGGACTGCTCAAGACGGTCGCGGACGACGGTCGGATCCACACCACGTTCAACCAGACCGTGGCCGCGACCGGTCGACTGTCGTCGACGGAACCCAACCTGCAGAACATCCCCGTCCGGACCGACGCGGGACGGCAGATCCGCGACGGCTTCGTCGTCGGCGACGGCTTCGAGACACTGCTCACCGCCGACTACAGCCAGATCGAGATGCGCATCATGGCGCACCTGTCGCGCGACGAGAGCCTGATCGAGGCATTCAACACGGGGGAGGACCTGCACAGTTTCGTCGGCTCCCGGGCGTTCGGTGTGCCCATCGAGGAGGTCACGCCGGAACTGCGTCGACGGGTCAAGGCGATGTCGTACGGGCTGGCGTACGGTTTGAGCGCCTTCGGCCTCGCCGCGCAGCTCAAGATCTCCACCGACGAGGCCAAGCAGCAGATGGACGCGTACTTCGCGCGGTTCGGTGGCGTGCGCGACTACCTGCACGAGGTGGTCGAGCAGGCCCGCAAGGTCGGCTACACCGAGACGCTGTTCGGGCGTCGGCGTTACCTGCCCGATCTCAACAGCGACAACCGTCAGCGCCGTGAGGTGGCCGAGCGGGCCGCACTCAACGCGCCGATCCAGGGCACGGCCGCCGACATCATCAAGGTGGCGATGATCGACGTCCAGCGTTCGCTGCAGGACGCCGGGCTCGCGTCGCGGATGCTGCTGCAGGTGCACGACGAACTCGTCCTCGAGGTCGCCACGGGCGAGCGCGAGCGCGTGGAGCAGTTGGTGCGGGAGAAGATGGCCTCGGCCATCGAACTGTCTGTGCCGCTCGAGGTGTCGGTCGGCACCGGACGAAGCTGGGACGCCGCGGCGCACTGACGTGAGCCGGTCGGCGTCCCAGAGGTTGCTGCGTCAGGCGTCGGTCAGTTACCGGACGGCGCCTGAGCGGCGATCTGCTTGCGGACCTCGTCCATATCGAGGGCCTTGACCTGGGTGATCAGGTCTTCGAGCGCGGCTGGGGGCAGCGCGCCTGCCTGGTTGAACACCAGCACACCCTCGCGGAACGCCATGATGGTCGGGATCGAACGGATCCCCGCACCAGCAGCGAATTCCTGCTCCGCCTCGGTGTCGACCTTGCCGTGGACGACGTCCGCGTGCTGCTCCGAGGAGGCCTCGAAGGTGGGGGCGAAGGAGCGGCACGGTCCGCACCACGAAGCCCAGAAGTCGACGAGGACGATGTCGTTGTCGTCGACGATCTGCTTGAAGTTCTGCTGGGTCAGAGTCTGGGTAGCCACAGGGGTCCTTTCGGGGAAGTCGTCGGGGAGTCGTCAGGATGATCGGTCCGTTGGCCCGTTCAACGCTCCCGTCCCGCGAATTCTTCCGTATGCGGAAAGCGCGAGATCGCATGCGGCGTCGCATCAGGGGCGCCGTGTGATCAGCCACTCACGTTTGGCATCCGAATCCCACCGCCTGATGCCGTCCGACCTGCCGACGACGTCACGGGCTCCGGCCCTCGTCACCACGATCGCAGTGCCGAGATCCATGGCCTGGATCCGGCGCGACAGCGTCACGTGCGGGGTCCACTCGCCCGGAACGATGTGCGACGGCACGCCCTCGCAGTCGACCATCAGTTCGTAGACGATCCGCTGTAGGGTCAGTAGCTCGGTGGTGGGCACCACCAGTCGGGCGAGGGTGAGCCGGCGCCCACCGAACACCACGACACCGCCCAGGCGCAGGGACAGCGGGGCCGACGGCAGCTCGCGAACCAGTGCGACCTCGACGTCGGGGGGAACATGGTGCGCGACGCCGAGCGTGACGTGCGGCCGATTGGATTCGGCGGTGATGCGGTCCTGGCTCGGCAGACGTGCCGACGACAGTCGACGCCATTCGGCTCGTACGGTCGCGTCGATATCCCGGTCGAGAAGCAACTCCACGGACTGGACCATCGTGAGTAATGATTGCCTGATGGGGAGCGCGCGTACAGGAGATTTGCCGAAACCGCGGATCGGTCTGTTGCAGGGCGACGGAATCGGACGCGAAATCGTGCCGGCCACCCGGGACGTCGTCGACGCTGCAGTGGCTGCGGTGGGGCTTGCCGAGGTGGAGTGGGTGCCGCTCCCGATCGGCCACGACGCGATCGCCACCCACGGGTCGCCGACACCCGAGAGCACCCTCGTCGCGCTCGCCGACCTCGATTCGTGGATCCTCGGCCCGCACGACAGCGCGTCGTATCCCGATCCGTTCCAGATGCAGTTGACCCCCGGCGGGATGATCCGCAAACGGTTCGACCTCTACGCGAACATCCGACCGTCGCGCGCACTGCCAGGTGTGCGAGCGGTGTCGCCACACATGGATCTCGTCATCGTCCGGGAGAACACCGAAGGCTTCTACGCCGACCGGAACATGTTCGCCGGCAGCGGCGAGTTCATGCCCACCCCGGACGTCGCGATGGCGGTCGCGGTGGTCACCCGGCAGGCGTGCGAACGGATCGCGCACGCCGCCTTCGATCTCGCGCGCCGCCGACGCAAGCGAGTCACGGTGGTACACAAGGCCAACGTGCTCTCGACCACCACCGGCCTGTTCCGGGACGTCTGCCGGGAGGTGGGCGAGCACTATCCGGACGTCCGGGTAGACGACGAGCACGTCGATGCGATGGCCGCGTATCTGGTGCGCTGCGGCGAGGAGTACGACGTCATCGTCACCGAGAACATGTTCGGGGACATCCTGTCGGACCTGGCCGCGGAGTTGGCGGGATCGCTCGGCACAGCGGCGTCGATCAACGCGTCCGGATCGAAGGCCATGGCGCAGGCCGCACACGGAGCCGCCCCGGACATCGCCGGCCGCAACCGTGCGAACCCGACCGCCTTGTTCTTGTCCGCGGCGATGCTCCTCGACTGGCTGGCATCCGCCGGACACGACAAGGGCTTGTCCGCCGCGTCGGCGAGGATCCGCAACGCCGTCGAACGCACCGTGGAAGCGGGCGTGGCCACGGCGGATATGGGTGGGCTGGCGTCGACGAGTGAGTTCACGGAATCGGTGATCGCTCGGGTGATTCGGCGATGACCATGATCAACTTCCGCCCGGGGGTATCGAGCCAGTAGGGTTTCGGGGTCCAACGGCCGGAGATGGGAGGAATGACCGATGTTCGGACGAGTGGCCGCCGCGACCGGCGGTCGGCGAACACGGTCGTTCCGGATTGTCGTCGGGGCGTTGCTGGTGTCGATTGCGATGACGGCCACGGGCTGCGTGACGAACAACGAGGGGCTCGTTCCGGTGCTGCCGCCGATCGAGGTCCAGCGTGTCGACGCGATCGCCGATCAGTTGCCTCCCGCGATCGCCGCGTCCGGGCGCCTCCGGGTCGGTAGCAATCCGCCGTACGCGCCCAACGAGTTCAAGGACGAGAACGGGACGATCGTCGGATTCGACGTTGATCTCCTCGAGGCTGTCGGAGCGGTTCTCGGACTGACCCTCGACGTCAAGGAGACCGACTTCGACAAGATCATCCCCGCCGTGCAGGCCGGAACTCTGGACGTCGGCATGTCGTCGTTCACCGACACCCTCGAACGCGAGAAGTCCGTGGACTTCGTCACCTACTACAGCGCCGGCGTGCAGTGGGTGCAACGGGCGGGCGACGACGTCGACCCCGACAATGCCTGCGGGCTGCGTGTGGGCGTGCAGACGACCACCATCGAGGACATCGAGGAAGTTCCGGCCAAGAGCGAGGCGTGTGTCGCCGCCGGCAAACCGCCGATCCGGAAGATCAAGTACGACAGCCAGGACGATGCCGCGAATGCGTTGATCCTCGGCCGCGTCGATGCCCTGTCGGCCGACTCGCCGGTGACCGCGTACGCGATCAAGCGCAGCAACGGGCGCCTCGTGACTGCCGGTGGCATATACGACGCGAGCCCCTACGGGTGGGTGATCGCGAAGGGGTCGCCCCTCGGGCCCGTCCTGCAGCAGGCAGTGCAGTACCTCATCGATGGTGGCCAGTACCGCGCGATCGCCGAAGCGTGGGGAGTCGAAGCGGGAATCATCGAAACGTCGGTCATCAACGGCGCAACGCAGTGAGCACGGGAGAGGGAACAGCCATGCCAGCCAACGAGAGCCGGCCACCGGACGTGGCGGCCTCCGAACCGGAGCCGATCAAGGCGGTCCCGCTGCGGCATCCCTGGCGCTGGGTCGGGGCGATCGTGGTGCTGGGGCTGCTCGGGCTGTTCGTCTACGGCGCCGCCACCAACGAAGCATTCCACTGGGACGTCTACGGCCAGTACCTCTTCGACAAGAGGATCACCGCAGCCGCATGGAAGACGATTCAGCTCACGGTGCTGGCGATGGCGATCGCGATCGTGCTCGGCGTACTCCTCGCCGTGATGCGGCTGTCGCCCAACCCCGTCCTACGATCCGCGGCCTGGGTGTATCTGTGGGTGTTCCGCGGAACGCCCGTCTATGTCCAGTTGGTGCTGTGGGGGTTGTTCCCGGTCATCTACCAGACGATCGATCTCGGCGTCCCGTTCGGGCCCCAGTTCGTGCACATCGACATCAAGACGCTCGAAGCGGCCTTCACGTTCGCGGTGATCGGCCTGGCCCTCAACGAGGCCGCGTACATGGCCGAGATCGTCCGGGCGGGTGTCGGGTCGGTGAGTGAAGGCCAGACCGAGGCATCGACTGCGCTCGGCATGTCGTGGGCGCAGACCATGCGCCGCACTGTGCTGCCGCAGGCGATGCGCGTCATCATCCCGCCGACGGGGAACGAGCTGATCAGCATGCTCAAGACCACGTCGCTCGTCGTGGCCGTGCCCTACAGCGGTGAACTGTACGGCCGTGCCCGGGACATCTCCGGCGCTAACTTCTACCCGGTGCCACTCTTGCTGGTCGCGTCCACGTGGTACCTGGCGATCACGAGCATCCTCATGGTCGGGCAGTTCTATCTCGAGCGGTACTACTCGAAGGGCGCCTCGCGAACCCTCACCGCTGGGCAGTTGCAGGCTCTCGCCGACGCGCAGGGGCGCCCGGTGACGGTCACGCCGGACGCGGACACGCTGCCGGACACCCCGGGAGGCGAGCGCAAATGACATCGACCACTCCGATGGTGCAGGCCGACCGTGTCTGCAAGAACTTCGGCGCCCTCCAGGTGCTGCGCGGTGTCTCGCTCGAGATCGAACGGGGTCAGGTCCTGTGTCTGATCGGCCCGTCGGGATCCGGCAAGTCCACGTTCCTGCGCTGTATCAACCACCTCGAACGGGTCAACGCCGGCCGGCTGTACGTCGACGGCGAGCTGGTCGGGTACTCCGAACGCGGCGACAAACTGTACGAACTGAGCGCCCGTGCGGCCTCCCGCCAGCGCCGTGACATCGGGATGGTGTTCCAGCACTTCAACCTGTTTCCGCACCGCACCGCCCTCGAGAACATCATCGAGGCGCCCATGCAGGTGAAGAAGGTGCCCCGGGCCAAGGCGATCCAACGCGCTCGCGACCTGCTCGACCAGGTGGGGCTCGCGGAGAAGGCGGACGCGTACCCGGCGCAGCTGTCGGGCGGSCAGCAACAGCGCGTCGCCATCGCGCGGGCGCTCGCGATGGACCCCAAGCTCATGCTGTTCGACGAGCCCACGTCGGCCCTCGATCCCGAACTCGTAGGTGAGGTGCTCGGGGTCATGAAGCAGCTCGCGAACGACGGCATGACGATGGTCGTCGTCACCCACGAGATGGGGTTCGCCCGCGAGGTCGCCGACCAGTTGGTGTTCATGGACGGCGGGGTGGTGGTCGAGGCGGGCGATCCGAGGCGGCTGCTGGCGAACCCGCAACAGGAACGCACCAAGGCGTTCCTGTCCAAGCTGCTGTGAGCGGGGCCCTCAGTTCGGTTTGCGGGTGACGAAGATCGCCGTGCCGGGGAACAGTTGGCCGCGCAGGGGGCTCCACTGACCCCACTCCCGGTCGAGCCACTCGGGCCACTCGGGTTCGACGATGTCGCGTACCGCGAGTCCGGCGGCCACGGCCTCGCGGACCCGGTCGCCGATCGTGCGGTGATGCTCGACGTACGTGGGCACGCCCTCGTCGTCGACCTCCACATACGGTGTGCGATCGAAGTAGGGAAGCGCGGCGGTGAGCCCGCGCGGACCCGGATCGTCGGGGAAGATCCAGCGGATCGGGTGGTTCACCGCAAACACCCACAGACCGCCCGGACGCAACACCCGCGCCACCTCGGACATCACCCGCGCCGAGTCCGCGACGAACGGCACCGCACCGAACGCAGAGCACGCGATGTCGAAAGTGGCGTCACGGAACGGCAGGGACTCGGCGCCCGCCTGGATCAGCGGAACGGACGGGCCACCCTGTTCCATCGCGGCGACGCCGCGCGCGAGCATGCCCATCGAGATGTCGAGCCCGACGACGTCCGCGCCCTGGCCGGCCAGCCAACGCGAGCACGGCGCCGAGCCGCAGCCGACCTCGAGGATCCGCTTGCCGGCCACGTCGCCGAGCAGGTGCACATCGCCTTCGTGCAGGCCCTCCGGACACCACATGAACTCACCGGCAGCGGAGTCGACACCGAGGAACTCGCCGTGGGTGCGGTGGTAGTCGTCGGCGTCGGCGTCCCACCACGCGCGGCTCGCGCGTTCACTGGCCTCGGTGCCGATCCGGGTGCGGCTCACTCCGCTGGTACCGAGAGTGGAAATTGCGGCGGCATGGCGATCGTCGGACATGGGTATCAAGGGTAGAGACCGGCTCTCCGCGCCGAACCGCCAGGTGAATCGGCCGGGTGATGTGAGAGTTTGCCCAGCTAGCTCGAGGTCGCGTACCCTGTTGCTCGCGAGTGTCTTCGGCGCACGCCCGGCCGGTTGCAGGATTGACCGGACGGGTTGGCGCAGGAGCCTCGTGGGGGACTGGAAGTCGGGTCGATTTCGGCGCTCGCCGGAATCTACGGCATGCCGGTCCACCTGTCTGACAGAACACCATCAACCGACTATCAACCCGTCCGGAGCAACTCAACACATGCCCTCCAACACCGTGACYTCGCCGCAGGTAGCCGTCAACGACATCGGCTCCGCCGAGGACTTCCTCGCCGCCATCGACGCAACGATCAAGTACTTCAACGATGGCGACATCGTCGAAGGCACCATCGTCAAGGTCGACCGCGACGAGGTCCTGCTCGACATCGGTTACAAGACCGAAGGTGTCATCCCTTCCCGCGAGCTCTCCATCAAGCACGACGTCGACCCCAATGAGGTCGTCTCCGTGGGCGATGAGGTCGAAGCCCTGGTCCTCACCAAGGAGGACAAGGAAGGTCGACTGATCCTGTCGAAGAAGCGCGCTCAGTACGAGCGTGCCTGGGGCACCATCGAGGAGCTCAAGGAGAAGGACGAGGCCGTCAAGGGCACCGTCATCGAGGTCGTCAAGGGTGGCCTCATCCTCGACATCGGTCTCCGCGGCTTCCTGCCCGCGTCGCTCGTCGAGATGCGTCGTGTCCGCGATCTGCAGCCGTACGTCGGCAAGGAGATCGAGGCCAAGATCATCGAGCTCGACAAGAACCGCAACAACGTGGTCCTGTCGCGTCGCGCATGGCTCGAGCAGACCCAGTCCGAGGTCCGCAGCGAGTTCCTGCACCAGCTCCAGAAGGGCCAGGTCCGCAAGGGCGTCGTATCCTCCATCGTCAACTTCGGTGCCTTCGTGGACCTGGGTGGCGTCGACGGCCTGGTTCACGTCTCCGAGCTGTCCTGGAAGCACATCGACCACCCGTCCGAGGTTGTCGAGGTCGGCAACGAGGTCACCGTCGAGGTTCTCGACGTCGACCTGGACCGCGAGCGCGTCTCCCTGTCGCTGAAGGCGACCCAGGAAGATCCGTGGCGTCAGTTCGCCCGCACCCACGCCATCGGCCAGATCGTGCCCGGCAAGGTCACCAAGCTGGTTCCGTTCGGCGCGTTCGTTCGCGTCGAGGAGGGCATCGAGGGCCTGGTGCACATCTCCGAGCTGGCCGAGCGCCACGTGGAGGTTCCGGACCAGGTTGTCGGCGTCGGCGACGATGCGCTCGTCAAGGTCATCGACATCGACCTGGAGCGTCGCCGCATCTCGCTGTCGCTGAAGCAGGCGAACGAGGATTACAACGCCGAGTTCGATCCGTCCAAGTACGGCATGGCCGACTCGTACGACGAGCAGGGCAATTACATCTTCCCCGAGGGCTTCGATCCCGAGACCAACGAATGGCTCGAGGGCTTCGACAAGCAGCGTGAGGAGTGGGAGTCCCGCTACGCCGAGGCTGAGCGTCGCCACAAGATGCACACCGCTCAGATGGAGAAGATGGCTGCCGACGAGGCTGCCGAGGCTGCTGCCGGCGCTTCCGGCACCAACTACTCCTCCGAGTCGGGCTCCGACGAGGGTGCTGCTGCGTCCACCGAGTCCGCTGGTGGCTCGCTGGCCAGCGATGCACAGCTCGCCGCGCTGCGCGAGAAGCTGTCGGGCAACGCCTGATGACAGCGGCCTGATCACTCAGGCTTGATCTACCGAAAGACCCCGGCCCCACAGGGCCGGGGTCTTTCGTGTATGCGGTGTTCCCGCGCTGGGTGCGTCCGGGCATACGACTGTGGCCCGATCCGAGTCGGATCGGGCCACAGTGTGTGTCGTACGCGGGCGGTCAGTTCGCCGCGGCAGGCACCCATCGGGTCGGCATGGTCGCCGTGCGCTTCCGGATCGAGGCGAMGCTGTGGCGGGCGGGCGTGAGCACACTGGTGAACCAGTTGCGGCGGTGTTCCGCGAGTGCAGTGGCCACCTCGGGGATGAGGATGGCGTGGACGCCGTTGTCCATGCCGAGACGGTGCCGACCGGGACGGGTGGGATTGCTGCGCATGAGCTTCTCCTACTCGGATCGCGAATCGGCTGGTCGGACGGCTGATTGAAGGCTATCCGACCAGGTCGTGGAACCACGACATTTGGCCGCTTGATGATCTTCGGCGTGTTTAGTGCGACACTGGTCGGCGTGTTGAGAGTGGGCCTCACCGGAGGCATCGGAGCCGGTAAATCGACCGTGTCGAAGGTCCTCGCGGAGTTGGGTGCGGTGATCGTCGACGCGGACCTGATCGCGCGGGAGGTCGTCGAACCGGGAACCCCGGGGCTCGCGGCCCTCGTCGACGCCTTCGGCGACGGCGTCCTGCATCCCGACGGCTCGCTGAACCGCCCGGTGTTGGCTGAGCGGGCGTTCGGCAGTGACGAGTCGCGACTGCTCTTGAACTCGATCCTGCATCCTCGTATCGGTGCCCGCACCGCGGAACTCGTCGACGGCGCGCCCGCCGACGGCATCGTCGTGCAGGACATCCCGCTGCTCGTCGAGGGGCGGATGGGACCGGCGTTCAACCTGGTCGTCATCGTGTACGTCGACGAGGTCGAGCGCGTGCGCCGGCTCGTCGAGTTGCGCGGCATGCCGGAGGCGGATGCGCGCGCCCGGATCGCGGCGCAGGCGACCGACGATCAGCGTCGTGCGGCCGCCGATGTCTGGCTCGACAACAGCGGCGCCCCGGAACTGATCGACGCGCAGGTTCGCGCGCTGTACGCGGACCGTCTGGCGCCGTTCGAGGCGAACGTGCGCACGCGGACGGTGGTGGCGGTGCCGCCGATCGTGCGGCCAGCCGATCCGGAGTGGGCGGCGCAGGGCGAGCGCCTGGTCGCGCGACTGCGAGCGGTGTGCGGCGATCGTGCGGTGCGCATCGACCATGTGGGCTCCACCGCGGTCCCGGGTCTGGATGCGCGCGATCTGATCGACGTGCAGATCACCGTTCCCGATCTCGCCACCGCGGATGCGCTGGCCGAACCACTCGCTGCGGCCGGTTTTCCGCCCATCGTCGATGCGAATCGCGACGAGCCGAAGCCGGCGTACGGCGTCGGCGGCGAGGCCGACCCGGCGCTGTGGGACAAGCGCACCCACGGCGGCGCCGATCCCGGCAGGCCCGTGGAGATCAGCCTGCGCGTCGACGGCTGGCCGGGCCAGCGCTTCGCGCTCCTGCTGCGCGACTGGCTGCGCGCCGACGCCGCTGCTCGGGCCGAATTCCTCGAGGCCAAGAGGGTTGCGGTCCGCTGGGCCGCCGCCGACGCGCACACGGGCGAGGCCACCGTGACCTATGCCGCGGCGCTCGCGCCGTGGTTCGATCTCGGCTACCAGCGGGCCTGCGAGTGGGCCGAGCGGAGCGGTTGGTCGGAACGGGGCTGACCGGGCCGCGTCAGCGCCACGAGACCGGCATCCCCTTCGACGCCAGCCACGCGTCCATGTCGTGCCCGTGGGCGGCGATCCCGTCGACCGCGCGCATGGCCTTCTGGACGGCGCGGTCGGCGGTGCCGGTCGAGATCAGACCGTGCGCGGTGGCCGAGATCAATTCGTCGACGTCGAGGAGTTCGGTTTCCCGGCCGGTGCGGACGACGAGGTCCAGATAGTGGTCCTCCGACTTCCACACGTCCGGGCCGGACGTGAAATCGCCGATGTCGATGTAGCGGTCCTGATCACGCTGGTGATATGGGTGGAAATGGAAGATCGACGCCCTGATCCCCAGATCCGGAATCAGCCATGACTCCAGGTAGTGGAAGGTGGGGTGATCCGCCGTCCGCGCCATGTAGAGCCCCCAGGGCTCGAGTCGGTAGTGCTCGACGGGGCGGACGTATCCCTTGGGGTCGGTGTTGGTGCGCTCGGCGATGTTGAAGTGCTCGATCTTCGGGCGGTGTGCGGGAACCATGTCGAGCGCCGGTACGAACACGGGACCTGACGGTGCGGCGGGGGCGGCCGAGGTGGCTCGGGCCGCGTGCTGTTCGACGTTCTCCATACAGCAAGAAATTACAGGCAATCGGGTGGTCCGGCAGCGGCGATCGGTGGGGGAGCGCCGAGGCGTTATCAGAACTTGTCGGAAGCGGCGCATACCCTGGACGCATGGCGTTTGCATCCGAGCACCCCGTCGTCGCGCATTCCGAGTTTCGGCCGGTCAGCGAGATAGAACGATCCGACGCGCGGTTCGAGGTAGTCAGCGAGTACGAGCCGGCCGGTGACCAGCCGGAGGCCATCGCGGAACTCGAGCGCAGACTGCGCGCGGGGGAGAAGGATGTGGTGCTGCTCGGCGCCACAGGCACCGGCAAGTCGGCCACCACGGCGTGGTTGATCGAGAAGCTGCAGCGCCCCACCCTGCTGATGGCGCCCAACAAGACGCTAGCGGCGCAGCTCGCCAACGAACTGCGGGAAATGCTGCCCAACAACGCGGTCGAGTACTTCGTCTCGTACTACGACTACTACCAGCCCGAGGCGTACATCGCGCAGACGGACACCTACATCGAGAAGGACTCGTCCATCAACGACGACGTCGAACGGCTGCGCCACTCCGCCACGTCCAGCCTGCTGTCCCGGCGCGACGTCGTGGTGGTGGCGTCGGTGTCGTGCATCTACGGCCTCGGCACCCCGCAGTCGTACCTCGATCGGTCGATCGAGCTCGAGGTCGGCGTCGAGGTCGACCGCGACGCCCTGCTGCGCCTGTTGGTCGATGTCCAGTACAACCGCAACGACATGGCGTTCACCCGCGGATCCTTTCGGGTGCGGGGCGACACCGTCGAGATCATCCCGTCCTACGAGGAACTGGCGGTGCGGATCGAGTTCTTCGGCGACGAGGTGGAGGCGCTCTACTACCTGCACCCACTCACCGGTGACGTCGTGCGGCAGGTCGACACCGTGCGCATCTTCCCGGCAACGCACTACGTGGCCGGTCCGGAGCGGATGGAGCATGCCGTCCAGAGCATCGAGGCCGAGCTCGAGGAGCGGCTCGCGGACCTGGAGAACCGCGGCAAGCTGCTCGAGGCGCAGCGGCTCCGGATGCGGACCCAGTACGACCTGGAGATGATCAAGCAGGTCGGATTCTGCTCCGGCATCGAGAACTACTCGCGGCACATCGACAACCGGCCCGCGGGCTCCGCGCCCGCGACACTGATCGACTACTTCCCGGAGGACTTCCTCCTCGTCATCGACGAGTCGCACGTGACGGTCCCGCAGATCGGCGCGATGTACGAGGGCGACATGTCCCGCAAGCGCAACCTGGTCGAGTTCGGCTTCCGCCTCCCGTCCGCCGTCGACAACCGGCCCCTCACCTGGGAGGAGTTTGCGGATCGGATCGGCCAGACGGTGTACCTGTCGGCCACCCCCGGACCGTACGAGCTGGGTCGAGCGGGCGGCGAATTCGTCGAACAGGTGATCCGGCCCACCGGCCTTGTTGATCCCGAGGTGGTCGTGAAGCCGACGAAGGGACAGATCGACGACCTCGTCCACGAGATCCGGGAACGCACCGAGCGGGACGAGCGGGTGCTGGTCACGACGCTGACCAAGAAGATGGCCGAGGACCTGACCGACTATCTGCTCGAGCTCGGCATCCGGGTGCGGTACCTGCACTCGGACATCGACACGTTGCGGCGGGTCGAGTTGCTGCGGCAACTGCGGCTCGGAGAGTACGACGTCCTGGTCGGCATCAACCTCCTACGTGAKGGTCTCGATCTGCCCGAGGTCTCGCTCGTCGCGATCCTCGACGCCGACAAGGAAGGCTTCCTGCGCAGCACCACGAGCCTCATCCAGACCATCGGCCGTGCCGCGCGCAACGTGTCCGGCCAGGTTCACATGTACGCGGACAAGATCACCGATTCGATGCAGCGGGCCATCGAGGAGACCGAACGCCGCCGCGAGAAGCAGGTCGCCTACAACCTCGAGAAGGGCGTCGACCCGCAGCCGCTCCGCAAGAAGATCGCGGACATCCTCGACCAGGTCTACGAGGAGGCCGAGGACACCGAGGTCGAGATCGGTGGTTCGGGCCGCAACGTCAGCCGTGGCCGACGCGCTCAGGGTGAGGCGGGCCGCGCGGTCAGCGCCGGGGTGTACGAGGGCCGGGACGTGAAGTCGATGCCGCGGGCCGAGCTGGCCGACCTGGTCAAGGAATTGACGGACCAGATGATGAATGCGGCGCGGGACCTGCAGTTCGAACTCGCGGGACGCCTGCGCGACGAGATTGCCGACCTCAAGAAGGAACTGCGGGGGATGGACGCGGCCGGCCTGAAATAACGCCCGCTAACGTTCTCGGTCATGGACCCACATGCCGCCGGACGCACCGCCCGCTCACTCGAACTGCTGCACTCGCTCGCCTACTTCGCCCCCGAGGTGGAGCAGGAACTCGTCGGAGTCGGGCTCGAATCCGGCCGAATGACCTACTTCGCGGGCCGCGCGGCACCGATGGGGGCGGTGGGTGCCGGAGTCGTGGCCGCGACCTTCTACAACTTCAACCCCGAACTCATCGGTGACGCCGTCCCCCGGGCCTGGACCCTCGCCGCCCCGGAGGAGATCACCGACGCGCGGTACCGCGGCGTCGATGCCGCCTACCGGAGGATCTTCGGAGAAGCGGTCACCGCATCCCCGGAGATGTCGGAGGCGGCCCAGCTGGCGGCCATTGCGGCGCAGGGGATCCCGGGCGTCGACGGACGGCCCCTGTACGCGGGCTACGCGGCCCTCGAATGGCCCGACACGCCCCACCTCGTCCTGTGGCACGCACTGACGTTGCTACGCGAGTACCGCGGCGACGGCCACGTGGCGGCACTGCAGACCGCCGGACTCGGGGGCCTCGACGCGCTGATCACGCATACCGCCACCGGCATCGGATTCCAGAAGAAGTTCGCCCAGAACCGGCGCGGATGGTCGCAAGGCCAGTGGGACGCCGCCGCGTCGAGCCTGCGCGATCGCGAACTGCTCGACGAGCGTGGCGGATTGACGGAGGACGGCCGAGAACTACGTCAGGTGGTCGAGGACCTCACCGACGAACTGGCCTCGGCGCCGTGGACCCACCTGGGCGAGGACGGCGCGGCACGGCTGGCCGAGCTCGCGGCGCCGTGGCGACGAACCGTCCGAGAGTCCGGGCTCTTCCCGGACACCCTGTTCGGTCCGCGCTACGGCGAGCCGCGCTGACCGGATGGCGCGTGCTCGACGGCGCCCGTGGTGAAATGAGTTCCAGGGGTGGATCGTCCACCGGGGGATGAAGCATGTTGTGCCGCAATTCCACCTGGTTCTGCGTCGATACGGCTAGTGTCAGCGCAGCGAACGGTGATCTCGGTCGAACAGGGCACTGCAGCCACCGTCCTCGATCAACTGCACACATGGAGGAATGAATGACCGCCTACCGGACCGTCGTCGTCGGAACCGATGGATCGGATTCGTCGTTTCGTGCTGTCGACAAGGCTGCGGCTCTCGCGGGCGCTGCCGATGCGGAGTTGGTGATCGCGTGCGCGTACTACCCGGCCGATCCGAAGGACACAGAGGCGGCGCAGGACACGTTGCGTGAGGACGCCTACCAGGTGACTGGATCGGCGCCCACCTACGAGATTCTGCGAACCGCGCGCGAGCGGGCCGTCGCGGCCGGCGCGAAGAAGATCGTCGAACGCGCCGTCGTCGGTGCGCCGGTCGACTCGTTGCTCGCGCTCGTCGACGAGGTCGAGGCAGACCTTCTCGTGGTCGGCAACCGCGGACTCAACACCATCACCGGTCGCCTGCTCGGATCGGTGCCGTCCGACGCCGCACGCAAGTCGACGTCGGACGTCCTGATCGTGCACACCGTGCGCTGATCGGCCGCGTTCAGCAGAAGTCGGTGCGAGCGGCGCTCAGCAGCAGTTGCGCGGCGCTCTCGCCGGTCAGCGCACCGCCGGAGAGGCTGGCGGCATAGTCGCTCACCGGGCGGAGCTGTTCGAGGACCACCGCGTCGGGTGTGCCGGCGGCCAGCTGCCGGCACACCCCCTCGCCGACGGCGAACAGCGTCGGATCCGGGACCACCGGCGGAAACCCGCCGGCGAGGACCGCCCGCGCATAGCGGGCCGTGCGGGCGTCGGAAGCGGTCGTCGCGGGTTCCGACGCCGGTGTGGTCGTGACCGTTTCCGTTGCCGCCGCTGCGCTGTCGGAGGCCGCCGGCGCCCCACACGCGGTGACCGAGGATACGATCCCGACGGCTCCGATCACACCTGCCGTCACCGAGCGCAGACCGCGTCGGAGCGAGGTCGGAGTGGACACGATTCTTCCCGTCTACTGGGCCGTCTGATGGGATCCGCCGTTGCATCGACGGCGCCGAGCGGCTCGGCGCCCTAGGCACCGTACCGCTTCGGTTCCGTCGGGGAGAGCCGGTTCGACGATCAGCTTCCGGAGATGACGATCGACGCGTCGAGGGGGCCCAGGACGGCCGGCAGAGGCCGTGCGTGCACGATGCCGAGTCGTTGCGTCGCACGCGTCAGTGCGACGTAGAGGTCGTTCAGTCCGCGCGGCGATTCGTCCAGCAGATCCTCGGGCTCGACGATGAGGACCGCGTCGAACTCGAGCCCCTTCGCGTCCTTGACCGTGAGGACGCTGACCGAATCCGACCGCAGGTCGGCGAGCTCCTCGACCAAGCGGTGTCCGGCGAGGACCGCCGTCAGTCCGGGTCCGGTCTCCTCGGCGACACGGCGTCGCACCGCATCGACGAGATCGGATTCGTCAACCTGTTCGGCCCACGGGGCGAACCCCGATTCGCGCACCGACCGCGGCACGGTCTGGCTCGGGTCGATCTCCTCGAGTACCCGGTGGGCCAGTTCCATGATCTCGGCGGGCGTGCGGTAGTTGACGGTGAGTTCGGTCAGTTTCCAGCGCTGCGCCACATAGGGGCCCAGGACGTCCTGCCACGACGAGCTGCCCGCCGGATCGCCGGTCTGTGCGGTGTCTCCGACGAGTGTCATCCACCGGTTCGGGATGCGCCGCATGAGCATTCGCCACGCCATCTCCGACAATTCCTGCGCCTCGTCGATGATGACGTGTCCGTACGTCCAGGTCCGGTCGCCGGCGGCGCGCTCGGCCGTGGTCTGGTGATGGCCGCGATCCTGGCGTTCCGCGAGCTGGCTGGCGTCGATGATGTCGTAGGCCATGAGGATCTCGGGGTCCAGATCATCCTCGAGGTCCTGCGGCGCGGAGCCGGTGAGGATGTCCAGCGCACCCTGTGCATCGGCGATCTGCGCCCGCCAGCGTCGCTGCGCGCGTTCGCGTTCCGCGGCGTCGTCGACACCGAGCAGTTCGGCCAGCTCGTCGAGAAGCGGAGCGTCCGCGTCGCTGAACCCGATGCCCTCGGTGCGGAGGAGGACCGCCCGCTCGTCGTCGGTGAGCTCGGGTGCCGCCGACGCCAACCGCTCGGGGGAGCGGAGCAGGTCCGTCAGCACCTGTTGCGGCGTCAGGTCGGGCCACAGTCCGTCGATCGCCGACATGATCGACGGGTCCTCACGCATCTCGTCCCGCATGTCGGCGATGTCGTCGCGACTGAGCAGGTTGCCGCCGTCGACGATGTTGGCGCCGAGGGTGGCCGCGAGCTGATCGGCGAGTGCCTCGATGGCCGCGGACACGAAGATCGGACGCGCCAGGTTGTGCGGGCGCCTCGAGGACCGGGCCCGTCCRCGGGCGCGGGTGACGATCTTGCGGTCCAGCGTGATCGGGTAGGTGTCGAAGCGAAGTTCGATCGGTGCCGTCGGAACCTCCTGGCGGTCGCGGACCGCCTTCTTCAGCACGTCGATCATCGCGAGCGAGCCCTTGAGCGCGCCCGCGTCGAGAGAATCCTCTCGGGTGGCCCGGACGCCGGGGTACAGGTCGCCGATCGTCGAGAGCAGTACGCCGGTTTCGCCGAGCGACGGCAGCACCTGGCTGATGTAGTCGAGGAACGTGGCATTGGGGCCGATGATGAGGACACCGGCCTTCTCGAGTTGCTGCCGATAGGTGTAGAGCAGGTACGCGGCCCGGTGCAGCGCCACCGCGGTTTTGCCGGTTCCCGGACCACCCTGAACGACGAGCACGCTCTTGTGGGTCGACCGGATGATGGCGTCCTGCTCGCTCTGGATGGTCTCGACGATGTCGTGCATCTGGCCGGTCCGCGCGGCGTTGAGCGCGGACAACAGCGCGCTCTCGCCGGCGACACCACCGGCCCCCGCGCCGTCACCGTTCGCCTCGGCGGCGGCGAGGTCGAGGTACTCGTCGTTGATGGAGGTGACGGTCCGGCTGCGGCTGCGGATGTGTCGTCGCCGCGTCACCCCCTCAGGCGCCGCCGGAGTGGCGAGATAGAAGGGACGCGCGAGGGGAGCACGCCAGTCGAGCAGCAGGGTCTCGTAGTCGTCGGCCTCGTCGAGGATGCCGACGCGACCCACATACCGCGGCTCGTCGTCGACGTCGATGCGACCGAAACACAGACCGTTCTCGGCGGCGTCGTAGCGGGCGATGTCCTCGGTGTACATCTGGGTGAACGATTCGCGTTCGCTGCGAGCCTGCGGTGTCCCGCCGGTCTCGAGGAGAACCCGGCCGAGGCGGTTCGACGCGTATTCGCGGAGACCGTCGAGACGTTCGTAGAGCATCGTCACGTACCCCTGCTCGTGTTCGAGTTCGGGGTGCACACGGGCCTCGTCCGACAAGAGGTCTCCTAGGTTCGGGAACGGCAGAAAAGCGCCCAAGCAGTCTAGTGCGCCCGCTCGTCCGCCGCAGAATCCCAGGTGAGATCGGGCCGGTGTCGCGCCCGTCTGTGCTCGAGGCTTAGCGGACCGTGTTCGGGGGTACTGCTGTCGTAGCTGTCGAACAGAAGGAGAGGCCATGACCTCGACGAGCACCCAGCACACCGGCACATCCGGGCCCGGTGCAGGGCCGTTCCACACCGTCGACCCGTACACCGGCCGGACGATTGCCGAGTACCCGTATCTGGCCGGTGAACAGGTGGACGCGGTCGTCGACCGGGCGGCCGACGCCTTCGACGGGTGGCGCGCGCTGCCGGTCGAACGACGAGCGCAGGTCCTGACCCGTGCCGCCGAGCTGATGCGCGAACGAAAGGACGAACTGGCCGGACTCGTCACCCGGGAGATGGGCAAACTGATCGAAGAAAGCCGTGCCGAGGCGGACATCGCGGCGGACATCGTCGACTACTACGCGCAGCGTGGTCCAGGCTTCCTCCGCTCGCGCAGCATCGACGTCGCGGACGGCACGGCGGAGGTGGTGAACGAGCCGATCGGGGTGCTCCTCGGAATCGAGCCCTGGAACTTTCCGCTCTACCAGGTCGCGCGGTTCGCGGCCCCCAATCTGCTCCTCGGCAACGTGGTGCTGCTCAAGCACGCCAGTTCGTGCGCGCAGACCGCTCACGAACTCGAGCGGTTGCTCTCCGACGCCGGTGCACCCGAGGGCGTCTACACCAACCTCTACCTGAACGTCTCGGACGTGGAACGTGTGATCGCGCACCCGGCGGTGCAGGGTGCTTCGCTCACTGGCAGCGAGGCTGCCGGGGCGTCGCTGGGGGAGATCGCCGGACGGCACCTCAAGAAGTGTGTCCTCGAACTCGGTGGCAGCGACCCGTTCGTCGTCCTCGACGCCGACGACCTCGGCGGCACCCTGGACGCCGCGGCGGCCGCCCGGATCCTCAACGCCGGTCAGAGCTGTGTCTCGGCGAAGCGGTTCATCGTCCCGGACGCGATCTGCGACGATTTCGTCGCCGGACTGGCCAGGCGTTTCGATGACCTCGTGGTCGGGGATCCGTCGGACCCGGGGACCACGCTGGCGCCGCTGTCGTCGGAGGACGCGGCACAGACACTGCTCGGGCAGATCGACGACGCCCTGGACAAGGGGGCCACCGTCGCGGCGGGTGGCGGCCGCCCCGAGAACCGTGGACCGGACGGACAGGGAGCCTTCGTCGAGGCGACGGTGCTCACAGATGTGACGCGCGGAATGCGTGCCTTCGAGGAGGAGTTGTTCGGTCCGGTCGCAGTGGTCTATCGCGTGGCCGACGAGGACGAGGCCGTCGAACTCGCCAACTCGACCCGATACGGGCTCGGTGGCGCCGTCTTCGGATCGGATCCTGATCGCGCCCGCGCGGTCGCGGACCGGATCGGCAGCGGCATGGTGTGGATCAACCGCCCCACTTCGACCGAACCGGAACTGCCGTTCGGCGGCGTCAAGAGTTCCGGATTCGGGCGGGAGTTGGGCGACCTCGGAATGTTCGAGTTCGCAAATCGGAAGCTGATCCGCACGGCGCCGGCGGAGAACGGCCCGCGCGGGTGACCGGCTCGGATCGGGAGGCCGTCGAACCCGCGGATGTGGCGCGGCTGGGCGAGCTCGCGCCGGGCGGTGAGACGGCGCCGCCGGCGTCGGCGCTCGTCCGTGTCACGTTGGACAAGGACCTGCGCGACGACCTTCTCGCCGCCCATCCGACGAGAGTTCGCTTCCCGCTACTTGCGGGCGTCAGTGGTTGCGGAGCTCGGAGATCAGTTCGGGCTTGTTCATCGACGAGTATCCGGTGATCCCGAGTTCCTTGGCACGCTCCCGCAACTCGTCGACGGTGCGGTCCTCGTAGTTCTCGGCCTTGCCACCCTTGTGGCCCACCGAGGACCTGCCCTCGTTCGCGGCGGCGTTGGAGATCCGCGCTGCCTTCTCCTTGGATTCGCCTTCGTCCCTGAGCTTTTCGTACAGCTCCTGGTCCTTCAGATGCGGGTCCGAATCGTTCGCGCGATTCGTGGGCATAGTCATCACCTCGCTTGACGGTGTGAGTTTCCGAGCCGGTGTGCTGGGTCAGTCCTGGAGTTCGGCGGCCTTCGCCCGCGCGGTGGCAAGTGCCCGCTCGGCCTGCTTCCGTGCCCGCCGGCTCAGAACCTCACCCTGCTCGCTGGCCGTCGCGGCCCACTCGGTGCCGCGCTCGCGGGCAAGCTGGGCGAGCTCGGTGCCGCGCTCCTTGGCCAACTCGGCGAGCACGGGCCCCCGTTCACGGGCGACCTCGGTGAGTTCGGTGCCACGCTCCTTGGCGAGGTGTGCAAGCACCGCGCCGCGCTGACGGGCGGCGTCGAGCAGTTCACCGCTGCGTTCGCCGGCCTGTTCTGCCGCGGTCCGGGCTCGGTCCGACACGACGGCCAGGGCGTGGTCGTCGCCGTTGGTCGAGACGGCGTCAGCGACCTTGGCCTGCGCCTTTCGGGCCGCCCGACGTCCGCGCCACCCGAGCGACGGTTTGCCCTCGGTGTCGACGGCCGCGATCAGGAGCCCACCGAGCATCGTCATGTTCTTGAAGAACTGCATGCGTTGCATCGCGCGCTGCTGCGGATCGTCGACGTTCCAGAAGTCGTGTCCGGCGAGCGTCGTCGGGACCAGTGTTCCGGCGAGGACGAGCGACGACGCCCGTGGCGCCTTGCCGAGCGCCAGCATCGCGCCGGCACCGATCTGGACCGCGGCGTTGATCTTCACGAGGGTTTCGGGGTCGGACGGGACCCGCTGGGTCACCGCGGCCGGCAACGTCTCGACACTCTTCTCCAGAAACGGGCCGGCGGCCTGCGCTTTCGGTGCCGGGCTTCGCAGGGAATCGATTCCACCGGCGATGAACACGGTGGACAGCAACGGGCGGGCAATTCGGCGAACGATCATGGACGGCCTCCCAACCTAGGTTCGACTTCCACCGTAGCCAGACTGCTCCCATCCGGCATGGAAAGTCGGCGGGCCGCCGGGCGGGTTCGGTTGTCGCCGAGCACCTGTTTACCGGGTTCTCCAGCGTGCGGGCTCAACTCAATGTGACAGTGGATCCTGGATGAAGTTCCGCCACCCGGCCGCGGCACTCGATCTCGATCGCAGGCTGGGTGCCGGCCCCAGCGCTGACCTGCACCCGTCGCCCACTGATTTGCACCAGCAGACGGTGCCCGCGGTAGAAGACGGGAAACTCCAGTGTGCCGAGGGATTCGGGCCAGAGCGGGGAGAACACGAGTCGATCACCGCGGGTCTCCAGCCCGGAGAAGCAGCGTTGGACCAGATCGACGCTGCCGGCCATCGCGGCGAGGTGGATACCCTCCGACGTAGTACCACCCTGGATGTCCGCGATATCCGATTTGAGTACTCGGTCGAAGAACTCCATTGCCTGGCTCCGATTCGCTCGAGCCAACACCCACGAGTGGACGACGCTGCTCAGCGTCGAGCCGTGCGTCGTGCGCGTCAGGTAGTAGTCGATGGTCCGGGGGATGTTCTCGCCGGGAAACTCGTATCCGAGTCCTTCGAGCAGCTCGCGTAGCTCGTCGGCGGACAGCAGGTAGAACAGCATGAGGACGTCGGCCTGCTTGGAAGCGCGATAGCAGTTGACGTCGTCGCCCTCCGCCTCGAGGATGCGGTCGAGGCGCTGGATGTCAGGGTAGCGCCGGCGGTAGCGTTCCCAATCCAGTTCGGCCAGCTGGCCGTACCCCTCGAACTGGCTGATGACTCCGTCGTGGAAGGGGACGAACATTCTGCGACTGATCTCCTTCCAACGGGCGATCTCCTGTGTGTGCAGTCCAAGGGCTTGCATCAGATCCGACCGGATCTGCAACGGGAGCAACTCGAGTGCCTCGATAGCTCGCAGAAGTACCCAGACCGACATGACGTTGGTGTACGCGTTGTTGTCCACACCGTCGAAGGGCGCCCCCGGGTAGCCGGAGTGGAACTCGTCGGGGCCGATGACGCCGCGGATCGTGTACCGGCCGCGTGCCCCGTCGTACGACGCGAGCCCTGCGTAGAAGCGGGCGATCTCCATCAGCATCTCGGCGCCGAAAGCGATGAGGAACTCCAGGTCGCCGGTGACTTGGTAGTACTGCCACACGTTGTAGGCAATGGCGATTCCGACGTGGTGCTGGCGTCGGCTCGGGTCTGGGATCCAGCGACCGGAGATCGGGTTGAGGTGTAGCTGCTGACTCTCCTCACGGCCGTCGCTGCCCGACTGCCACGGGAACATGGCGCCTGTTCGGCCTGCCTCGATCGCCGCCCTCCTTGCCTCCCTCAGACGCCGGTGGCGGTAGCGGAGCAGCGACCGGGTCAAAGTCGGTAGGCGCAGGTTGAGCACCGGAAAAACGAAAAGTTCATCCCAGAAGATGTGACCCCGGTACGCCTCTCCATGGAGCCCGCGCGCAGGCACGGCGGCGTCCAGGTCTGCAGTGTTGGGGGAGACTGTCTGCAGCATCTGGAGAAGGTGAAGCCGGACGATCCGCAGAGCGTGACCGTGGCCCTCGAGCTCGATACCCACGCTGTCCCACAGGTGCGCCCAGGCCATGACGTGGCCGTCGAGCACTGCGTCGAATCGGGGGAGACGGTCGAGCCAGCGGATGGCGGCGTCCCCCGGTTCGGACGTCGCATGATCGTGGCCGGTGAAGACCGTCACCATCTTCTCCAGCGTCACCGGCTCACCCGATGCGGCTTCGACGGCGATGTCGTGCCCGATTCGACCGTCGACGTCGAGGCGGCGCGACACGGACTCGACGCGCTCGTGATCGCGCCACACCGTGCTCCTGGCCGCCATCGCCACCGGTATCCGCGATTTATTGGTCTGCACCACCAACAGCACCGTGTCGTCCGAGACGGCGGTGGCGTGCATCGGTGTCAGGTGCTTGCCGTCGAGACGCCGATAGCGCTCGACGAGGGTGTTCTGGACTGCTCCGTCCAGAGCCGATCGGAATTCGATTCGGCCGGACCAGTTCTCGGGCACGATCGTCGTCTCGAGCGCACACGCGTGCGGGAAGTGCATGGCGACGAATCGCCGCTGGACGACGGACGTGACCCGGCCGGCCTCGYCCCGGAATCGGAACCTCCGGGTCAGAACCGCACGGCGCAGATCGAGGTACTGGCGATACTCGAGCAGGTCGGATGTGTCGATGTCGAACCACTGCCCATCCTCGATCCGGAACGTCACGGGGAGCCAGTTCGGCAGGTTCACCATGCTCTCGTTCTCGATCAGGTTTCCCCCGATGTCGTCCCGCAGACGGTTGAAGACTCCCGCAGCGTAGGTGYCCGGATAGTGCACGACGCCGGCGGCGGTTTCGGGTGCACACCCTCGGGTCGCGAAGTATCCGTTGCCGACGGCGCACATGACCTCGCGCAGCTTCTCGGTGGATGGGTCGTACCCCTCGAAGAACACCGTCCACGGGTCTCCTGGTGGCGGCGTCGTCGATGGATCGCTGCCCAGCAGGTCCGCCAGTCGTTGCAGTAGTTCGCGTACCTCCTCCGGGCTGTCCACCGAGAACTGCGCCGCCGACCGCCGATCCCCGTGCTCGCCGTGGCGGACCACGATCCCGACCCCGGTATCGGCTACGGCGTCGAATGCGTCTTCGTCGGTGAGGTCGTCGCCGACGAACACCGGTAGCAGCTCCGTTGCGCCCTCGATGTGCTCGAGCACCCAGAGGAGGGCCTGCCCCTTGTCCCAGTCGACATCGGGCTGGAGCTCGGTCACCATGCGTCCGTTCGAGATTCGGAGGCGGCTTTCGCTGGCCGCGACCTCGTGTACCGCGGCGACGACCTCTTCTACCCGGTCGGACTCGACGTTTCGGTGGTGCACCGCCACACCGAAACGTTTGTGTTCCACAAGAATTCCGGGAACGGCACCGATGCGTTTCCGCAGAGCTTCGGCGACCCGCTCGAGGTCGGCGACAGCTGCCGAGGCCGCCTCGTTCCGGTAGTACTGTCCATCCGGTCCGGTGAGCTCGAACCCGTGGCTGCCCGCGTACCAGATTCCCGGCACACCGACCCGCGCCTGGATGTCGGACAGGTCGCGGCCGCTGATCACTGCAAGCGGGCAATAGCGTGCCAACCTGGTGAGTTCCGTCGTCATCCCCGCGACCGGGACAGCCGCCGCGGGATCATTCACGATGGGTGCCAGGGTGCCGTCGAAGTCGAGAAACACGGCTGGGCGCCGGGTCCGCAGGATGGCGGACGCCTGGTGCCGTGAGGTCAGAGCATTGGGGATCTCCGACATACGGCGGTCGTGGGTGCGGATGCCGATCTGGTCCGTCTCTGCCACCACCACATTCGCGCCGGCACGGTGCAACTCTGCAGAGCGGCTGTCGGGAGCCACTCCAATCACCAGTGCGAATCCAGCGCTGCGTGCCGCGCTGGCACTCGCCGCGGAGCCGACGATCACCGCGGCGCGGGCGGGAGGGCTGCCGAGTCGGCGGGCTGCCGCGGCCGGCGCGGGCGGCGTGGCCCCGCCGGTGGTCGCGGTGTCGGTCCCGACCGAGACCAGGTCGCCGAGCCCGCCGGAATCCAGGACCTGCGCCCAGCGGGGCCCGGACGAAACCACCGCAGTGCCGACTCCGATGGCTTGTAGCCCTCGGACAAGGGCGACGGTGGATTCGAGCGCTGTGGTCTGGTCCGTGCCGACAGCGGACTCACGCCGTGGCGGTGTGACGCCGTCGAAATCGACGATCACCGCGTCGATACGACGCGGGTCGATCTCGAAGCGCGTCATCGCCGACTGGGCTCTCGTGACGTGTCCATGGCCGTCTGCTCCCCGATCGCCGGCGCCCACTGTCGAGGGCGTCTCGTCGATGAACCAAACCTACGCCGTTCGCATCCGCCCGATGGTGTTCTTGCCGAACTTCGGATCGACCGGCAGCYGGTCCCCGAGCACCCGGGGCCCGACCGGTTTCGTGGCGGCCCTGGTCGTCGCGTCCGATCCGCTTGTAGGTTGGGATGCGTCGGCTGACCCAGCTACGGAAGGGCGACAATGCCGCAATACGAGCTCGAGTCCGTAGTTTTCCACAAGGACGTTCTCGCATACGTCGACCTCGGCGAGGGCCCGCCTGTGATCCTCGTGCACGGACTGCTCGGCTCGCACAAGTCGTGGGGTCCGCAGATCGACATGCTCGCCGAGAAGTACCGTGTCGTTGCGCCTGACCTGTTCGGGCATGGCGACTCGGACAAGCCGCGCGGTGACTACTCGCTCAGCTCTCACGCCGCGACAGTGCGTGATCTCATGGAATGCCTGAAGATCGCATCGGCGCCACTGGTGGGCCACTCGCTCGGCGGTGGAATCGTCATGCAGATGGCGTACCTCTTTCCCGAGCGGGTAGAGCGATTGTGCCTGGTGAGCAGCGGTGGACTCGGCCCCGAGGTGAGCACGTATCTCAAGGCGGCGACATTGCCGGGCAGTGAGTTGGTACTGCCGATTCTCGCGTCCGGCTGGGTGCGCCGAAACACCGAGTCCGCGCTCCGGCACTTGGGTCGCCTGGGTCTGCCCGTGCAGCCGAGCCCCAGTGCCGTCGAGACATGGCGCTCGCTGGGCACCGTTGCCGACAAGGCCACCCGGGAAGCGTTTCTGGCGTCCGTCCGTGCGGTCGTGGGTCCGCGCGGCCAAACCGTCAGCGCGAAGCAGCACTTTCCGCGGTTCGAAACTCTGCCTGCCATGCTCGTCTGGGGCGGCAAGGACACGATGATTCCAGCGCACCACACGGAGAATGTTCGACAGGAAGTGCCGAACAGCCGGATCGAGATCTTCCCCGACGCCGGTCACTTCCCGCATCTGGACGAGCCCGACCGGTTCTTCCGGGTCCTGGACGAGTTTCTGCGTGCGGGCACGCAAGACGGTACAGAGGGCTGACCGGCGCAGCGCCCACCTGCTCCTGGCTACCAGCCGCGTTCGCGCCACTCGTCGAGATGCGGGCGCTCGGCGCCGAGGGTGGAGTCCTTGCCGTGGCCGGGGTAGAAGACGGTGTCGTCGGGGAAACGGGCGAACAGCTTGGTCTCGACGTCGTCCATCAGCGACGTGAACCGCTCGGCGTCCGGGGTCTTGCCGACGCCGCCCGGGAACAGCGAGTCTCCGGTGAACAGGTGGACGCGGCCGCCGTCGTTCTTCTCGGTCAGGGCGAGCGTGATCCCACCCGGCGTGTGCCCGGCCAGATGGATCACCTCGAGCGTGAGATCGCCCACCGTCACGAGGTCGCCGTCGTTCAGCGCACGCGAGGGGGTGACGGAGAGGATCTCCGAGTCCAGCGGGTGCGCCGCGGTGGGAACACCAGTGCTGCCGGCGACCTCGGCGAGCGCGAACCAGTGGTCGTGGTGCTGGTGGGTCGTGACGATCAGCTCGAGCTGGGGCGCCTGCTGCGCGATGAGCGCGGCGATCCGCTCGGCGTCGTTCGCCGCGTCGATGAGCAGCGACTTTCCGGTCTCGGAACACGTGACGAGGTACGTGTTGTTGTCCATCGGGCCCACCGACATCTTGACGATCGTCGCGCCCGGCACGGTACGACGCTGGGCGCCCGAGGCCGCGGACAGGTCGCCGGTGTAGTCGTCGTCGATGATGATGCGCTGCTGCTCCATGATCGGGAGGCTACCGTCGAATCGGGGCGTTGCGGATCGCCGCCGCCGATCACCGGGAAATCTGCTGGTCGGGGAGTTTGTCGGTGCCCACGCCTACCATGGGCTGCGCCCGGACGAGTGTGTCCGCGCCAAGGTCGAAACCGAGAAGGGACTACGTGTGGCGGATCGCCTGATCGTGCAAGGTGCGCGTGAGCACAATCTGCGAGGGATCAATCTCGATCTGCCCCGGGACAGCCTCATCGTCTTCACGGGTCTGTCGGGCTCCGGCAAGTCCAGCCTCGCGTTCGACACGATCTTCGCCGAGGGGCAGCGACGCTACGTCGAATCGCTGTCCGCGTACGCGCGTCAGTTCCTCGGCCAGATGGACAAGCCCGACGTCGACTTCATCGAGGGCCTGTCGCCCGCGGTGTCGATCGATCAGAAGTCGACCAACCGCAACCCGCGGTCGACCGTCGGCACCATCACGGAGGTGTACGACTACCTGCGCCTGCTGTATGCGCGCGCGGGTTCCGCGCACTGCCCGGTCTGTGGCGAGCAGATTGCGCGGCAGACGCCGCAGCAGATCGTCGACCAAGTCCTCGAGATGGAGGAGGGTACCCGCTTCCAGGTGCTCGCACCGGTGGTCCGTACCCGCAAGGGCGAGTTCGTCGACCTGTTCGAGCAGCTCAACTCGCAGGGCTACTCGCGGGTGCGGGTCGATGGTGTGGTTCATCCCCTCACCGATCCTCCGAAGCTGAAGAAGCAGGAGAAGCACGACATCGAGGTGGTCGTCGACCGCCTGACCGTCAAGGCGAGCTCCAAGCAGCGGCTCACCGACTCGGTCGAGACGGCGCTGCGCCTGGCCGAGGGCATCGTCGTGCTCGACTTCGTCGATCGCGACGAGAATGCGTCCGATCGCGAACGCCGGTTCTCGGAGAAGCTCGCGTGCCCCAACGGCCACCCGCTGGCGATCGACGACCTCGAGCCGCGCTCGTTCTCCTTCAACTCGCCGTACGGCGCTTGCCCGGAGTGCACGGGACTCGGGATCCGCAAGGAGGTCGACCCCGACCTGGTGGTCCCGGATCCCGAGCTCTCGCTCGAGGACGGCGCCATCGCGCCGTGGTCGATGGGGCAGAGTGCCGAGTACTTCGGGCGCCTGCTGTCCGGGCTCGGCGACATCATGGGCTTCGACATGACCACGCCGTGGAACAAACTCCCGGCCAAGGCGCGCAAGGCGATCCTCGAGGGGAGCACCGAGCAGGTCCACGTCAAGTACAAAAACCGCTACGGCCGCACCCGCTCGTACTACGCCGAGTTCGAGGGCGTCATGCCGTTCTTGCACCGTCGGCTCGAACAGACCGAGTCGGAGCAGATGAAGGAGCGCTACGACGGCTACATGCGCGACATCCCGTGTCCCGCGTGCAACGGCGCCCGCCTGCGGCCGGAGATCCTCTCCGTCACGATCGCGTCAGCGACGTACGGCAAGAAGTCGATCGCGCAGGTCTGCGAGCTGTCGATCGCGGACTGCGCCGCCTTCCTGAACAGCCTCACCCTCGGTTCCCGCGAGGAGGCCATCGCCGGTCAGGTCCTCAAGGAGGTCCAGGCGCGGCTCGGATTCCTGCTCGACGTCGGACTCGAGTACCTGTCGCTGGCCCGCGCAGCCGGGACGTTGTCGGGCGGCGAGGCCCAGCGCATCCGGTTGGCGACGCAGATCGGTTCCGGCCTCGTCGGTGTCCTGTACGTGCTCGACGAGCCGTCCATCGGTCTGCACCAGCGCGACAACCGGCGACTCATCGAAACCCTGACGCGTCTCCGCGACCTCGGAAACACGCTCATCGTCGTCGAGCACGACGAGGACACCATCCGCACGTCCGACTGGGTCGTCGACATCGGACCGCTCGCGGGTGAGCACGGCGGCCGTGTGGTGCACAGCGGTACCTACAAGGAACTACTGACCAACCAGGAATCGCTCACCGGTGCGTACCTCTCCGGTCGCAGCACCATCGACGTGCCGGCCGTGCGTCGGGTCGTCGACCGTAAGCGTCAGGTCACCGTGGTCGGCGCTCGCGAGAACAATCTCAAGGGCATCGATGTGAGCTTCCCGCTGGGCGTGCTCACCTCGGTCACCGGCGTCTCTGGTTCGGGGAAGTCGACACTGGTCAACGACATTCTCGCGACCGTGATGGCCAACAAGCTCAACGGTGCCCGTCAGGTGCCCGGCCGGCACACCCGGATCAACGGGCTCGACCAGCTCGACAAGCTGGTGCAGGTCGACCAGTCGCCGATCGGTCGCACGCCGCGGTCCAACGCAGCCACGTACACCGGCGTGTTCGACAAGATCCGGACCCTGTTCGCCGCCACCACCGAGGCGAAGGTGCGTGGCTACCAGCCGGGCCGGTTCTCGTTCAACGTCAAGGGCGGTCGCTGCGAGGCGTGCTCGGGCGACGGCACCCTGAAGATCGAAATGAACTTCCTGCCCGACGTCTACGTTCCGTGCGAGGTGTGTCACGGCGCTCGGTACAACCGCGAGACGCTCGAGGTGCACTACAAGGGCAAGACCATCGCCGAGGTCCTCGACATGCCGATCGAGGAGGCCGCCGAATTCTTCGAACCGGTGACGTCCATCCACCGGTACCTGAAGACGCTCGTCGAGGTCGGCCTCGGCTATGTCCGGCTGGGGCAGCCCGCGCCCACCCTCTCCGGTGGCGAGGCGCAGCGGGTCAAGCTCGCCGCCGAACTGCAGAAGCGGTCGACGGGCCGCACGGTGTACGTGCTGGACGAACCGACCACCGGCCTGCACTTCGAGGACATTCGAAAGCTGCTCAAGGTCGTGGGTGGGCTCGTGGACAAGGGCAACACGGTGATCGTGATCGAGCACAACCTCGACGTGATCAAGACCTCCGACTGGATCGTCGACATGGGACCCGAAGGTGGTTCCGGTGGCGGGACGGTGGTCGCGGAGGGAACTCCGGAAGCTGTTGCGGCAGTGCCGGAGAGTTACACCGGTCGGTTCCTGAAGGAAGTTCTGGAAACGCCGTCCGCGGCCGGCAACGGGGCGGCGGCGCCCAAGGCGGCCACCCGCAAGGCTGGAGCGGCGCCCCGGAAGCGGGTGAAGAAGGCCGCCGCCGTCGGATAGAACGGCGCGACTCCGTCGCCGAGGAACCGTGTGGCGGTCTCGAGACACGAACGGCGGTGGGGACCGAGGTCCCCACCGCCGTCAAGCTGTCAGCCGACGCTCGATCAAGCGGGCTGCTGCTGGCCCGATCCGCCGGCCAGGGAGCCCAGCAGTGCCGCGATGTCGAACTGCCCGCCGCTGAGTGCACCGAGCAGGCCGCCGAGGATGGTGGAGATGGATCCCATGGGTAGCTCCTTCGGTTCTGCCCTCGAGGCTCGAGGGCCCGGTGGGGGAGGGTATATGATCTCGATCACACGAGGTGGACGCTGCCAATGTGACGGGCGTTACGGGTGTGACGTCCGCTGACCGATTCTTCGTGTTGCGCCGAATCGGTTCGGCGGCCCGCTGGAATTGAGCGTTTGACCAGTTCGCGCGGGCCGCACGTATGAAAGCGCCGCCCGGCGACGGGCTTTCAGTTCTCGTCGAGTTCGCGACCTGCAGTCACCGAACGTGCGATCAGGTCGACCAGGGTCGCTTTGTCGACTCGATCGAGGCGGGTCACGTACAGGCAGCCCTTGCCCAGCTTGTGAGGACCCAGGCCTGCCAGAGCGGCGGCCTCGGCGTCGAAGTCGAGGGTCAGGTACAGAGTCAGCGCAGAGGCGCGGGGGGAGAAGCCGATCAGGGGCGTCCGGCCCGATCGGCCGCTCGCATACCGGTAGGACCGCGTGCCGAAGCCCACGATGCTCGTGCCCCACATCGTCGCCGGCGCCCCGGTCGCCGACTCCATCAGAGACCGCAGCTCGAGTGCGTCGGCCCGCCGGGTCGGATCCGCGACCTTGTCGAGGAACTCTGCGACGCTCGCGTCGGTTGCCTGGGTCTTGTTCGTTGCGGCCATGTGTGCAGGTTAGGGCGCGTGCCGTGTCGGCGACCGGGTGTCGGTGCCGGCCGGGGGCCGGCGGGTGCTCAGTAGACCGGTCCGGTGTACTTCTCGCCCGGGCCCTTGCCGGGCTCGTCGGGGTGCGCCGACGCCTCGCGGAAGGCGCGCTGGAGGGCCTGCAGGCCCTCGCGGATCGGGCCGGCGTGCGGGCCGAGGTACTCGACCGAGGCGGTGACCAGTCCGGCGAGTGCGGTGATCACGCGGCGTGCTTCGTCGAGGTCGAGGTGGGGGCTGTTGTCCGGGTCCGCGTCCGACAGGCCGAGCTTCTCGGCGGCCGAGCTCATCAGCATCACGGCGGCGCGGCTGATCACCTCGATCGCGGGAACCTCGGCGAGTTCGCGAACGTCGTCGAGATCGTCCTCGGCGTGCTGGACGGAATCGGCCGGATCGGGGTTCTGCGTCATGGTGAAGAGGATTCCATCCGCGTGCGGGGGCCGCCGCGACAGGGTGACGCGGGCGGGCGCGATTCGATCGGCGTCTCGATGGGTGCTACGCTGTTCGTCACGACCGCCCTCGGCCTCGGCCAGGGCAGCAAAGTGGAGTCCGACTCCCACCTCTGCGCGGCGCCGTCAGGTGCAGTTCAGTGGTCCGGTCGCCGCACGGATCAGTGCTGATCGTTCAGATCGGTTCCCGAGCGGCTCCTTCGATCTCACGAAGGGACGGCAGGCCCGAAATCTCGGGGCTGGTGTGTGACCGGTCGACATCGGGCCCCGCACGGCGACTCTGTCGCTGACGCGGGGCTTTCTTGTTGGGGTAGAGGGCGCACGGGCTGCGGCGCGGTCACCGGACTGCACCGCTCAACCTAGGAGGCCCCATCAGCACTGAGACCCGCATCAACGATCGCATCCGCGTTCCCGAGGTTCGCCTCATCGGACCCGGCGGTGAACAGGTTGGGATCGTGCGTGTTGAAGATGCGCTCCGCGTCGCCCTCGAGGCAGACCTCGACCTCGTCGAGGTGGCTCCCGATGCCCGTCCGCCGGTCTGCAAGATCATGGACTACGGCAAGTTCAAGTACGAGACGGCGCAGAAGGCGCGCGAATCGCGCAAGAACCAGCAGCAGACCGTCATCAAGGAGCAGAAGCTCCGCCCGAAGATCGACGATCACGATTACGAGACCAAGAAGCGGAACGTCATTCGCTTCCTCGAGGCCGGATCCAAGGTCAAGGTCACGATCATGTTCCGTGGTCGCGAGCAGTCTCGACCCGAGCTCGGGTTCCGTCTGCTGCAGCGTCTCGGCGCCGACGTCGCCGACCTCGGTTTCGTGGAGACCTCCGCGAAGCAGGACGGTCGAAACATGACGATGGTGCTGGCCCCGCACAAGGGTGCGAAGACGCGCGCGAAGGCACAGGAAGGCGCCCAGGCCGTTCCGCCGAAGCCGGCGACCGGTGACGGTGGCGCTGCTCCCGCGCCGAGCAGCTAGCCAGACCACTTCACGCAAGACCGAAGTACAGAGAACACAAGAACTGAGGACTCCATGCCCAAGTCGAAGACCCATAGCGGCACCGCGAAGCGATTCAAGGTGTCCGGTAGCGGAAAGATCCTGCGCCAGAAGGCCGGACGTCGCCACCTGCTCGAGCACAAGAGCTCCCGCGTGACCCGTCGCCTCGATGGCAAGGCCGTCGTCGCCGACAGCGATGCTCCTCGCATCAAGCGCCTGCTCGGCATCTGAGCTCTTCCCCTACTGACCACACGGGGCAGCACCAGCGCCCCGAAGATTGACAGGATTTTGCAGTGGCACGCGTAAAGAGGGCAGTCAACGCCCAGAAGAAGCGTCGTTCGATTCTCGAGGCCTCGAGCGGCTACCGCGGACAGCGTTCGCGCCTGTACCGCAAGGCCAAGGAGCAGCAGCTCCACTCGATGACCTACGCATACCGTGACCGTCGCGCGCGCAAGGGCGACTTCCGGAAGCTGTGGATCGCGCGTATCAACGCTGCGGCTCGCGCCAACGACATCACCTACAACCGCTTCATCCAGGGCCTGAAGGCTGCGGGTGTCGAGGTCGACCGCAAGATCCTCGCCGAGCTCGCCGTCTCCGACGCCGAGGCGTTCACCGGCCTGGTCGCGGTCGCGAAGGCTGCTCTGCCGGCAGACGTCAACGCTCCGGCCGGAGAAGCGGCCTGAGTCAGCAGTTCCGGGATCGACCCGTGGATCCGTTCACCGAACGGACTCCACGGGTCGTTTCTGCTGTCAAGCTCCTGCGCGGCGCAGAGCGCAGGAAGGCGGGCCGGTTCCTCGCCGAGGGTGAGAACGCGGTCACCGAGGCGCTCGCGTCCGTGCCGGTGCACGAGCTCTTCTACACCGAGAACGCGGCCCCGCGATACCCCGATCTGATCGAGAAGGCGCGCGTCGCGGGCGTCCGCAGCTCGCTCGTCACCGATCGTGCGATCCGTGCCCTGAGCGACACCGTCACCCCGCCGGGTGTCGTCGCGGTTTGCGATCTGCTGGACGTGCCGCTGGACGCCGCGCTGGCCTCCACGACACGCCTGCTGGCGGTGCCGGTGGCGATCGGTGAACCCGGCAACGCGGGCACCGTCATCCGGGTGGCCGACGCGGTGGGCGCCGACGCGGCGATCCTCGCCGGCGACAGCGTCGACCCGCACAACGGCAAGTGTGTGCGCTCCTCCGCCGGGAGTCTGTTCCACCTGCCGATCGTGCGCGAGCGGAACACCGACGTGGTGCTGGACACGCTGTCGGGCGCCGGCATCCAGATCCTCGCGACCGCCGCCGACGGTGAGGTCGACCTCGACGAGGCCGACGACCTGCTGGCCCGTCCCACTGCCTGGTTGTTCGGCAACGAGGCGCACGGGCTCGATCCCGCGGTCGCGGCGCGGGCCGATCACCGTGTGCGGATCCCCATTCGCGGGCGCGCCGAGAGCCTCAACCTCGCGACGGCCGCCTCCATCTGCCTGTACGCCAGCGCGCGCGTCCAGCATCGGGACTCGTGACCGGTCTTCGAACTCGTTCGAATCGTCCTGGGGCAATCGCCTAGGATTCGAGTGTTGTGCTCGTGCGCGCTATATCCATCGATAGACAAGGAGTTGCACCGGTCGTGGCCAAGAATGAGGGCGTAGCCCCGCCGACTGTCGATGCGAACGCGCTCACCGAGGAGGCGCTCACCGAGGAGGCGCTCGCCGCCGCGGCGCTCGCGGCAGAGGAGGCCTTCGCGGCCGCCGCGGACCTCGATGCGCTCGCCAAGGCGAAGATCGAACACCTCGGTGACAAGGCGCCGATCGCGCTCGCGAAGCGTGGTCTGGGCGCGCTGCCCGGCAACGAGCGGGCGGACGCCGGCAAGCGCGTCAACGTCGCGCGTACCCGGGTCACGACCGCCTTCGATGCGCGCCGTGAGGTGTTGCTCGCCGAGCGCGATGCCGCCGTGCTGGTCGCGGAGGCCATCGACGTCACCCTGCCATCGGATCGTCGTCCGGCGGGTGCGCGGCACCCGATCACCATCATCTCGGACCAGATTGCCGACGTCTTCGTCGCGATGGGCTGGGAGGTCGCCGAGGGTCCCGAGGTCGAGACCGAGCACTTCAACTTCGACGCGCTGAACTTCCTGCCCGATCATCCGGCGCGCACGATGCAGGACACTTTCCACATCGCTCCGCCGAACTCGCGCCAGGTGCTCCGTACGCACACCTCGCCGGTGCAGGTGCGCACGATGCTCCAGCGCGACGTGCCGATCTACGTCGTCTGCCCGGGCCGCACGTTCCGCACCGACGAACTCGACGCCACCCACACCCCGGTGTTCTCGCAGGTCGAGGGTCTCGCCGTGGACAAGGGCCTGACGATGGCGAACCTGCGCGGCACGCTGGACGCGTTCGCCCGCGCGCTGTTCGGTCCGGAGACTCGGACGCGTATGCGCCCCAACTACTTCCCGTTCACCGAGCCCTCCGCGGAGGTCGACGTGTGGTTCCCGAACAAGAAGGGCGGCGCCGGCTGGGTCGAGTGGGGCGGCTGCGGCATGGTGAACCCGAACGTGCTGCGCGCGTGTGGGATCGACCCTGACGAGTACTCCGGTTTCGCGTTCGGTATGGGTCTCGAGCGGACCCTGCAGTTCCGCAACGGCATCCCGGACATGCGGGACATCGTCGAGGGCGACGTGCGATTCACGCTGCCCTTCGGTGTGCAGGCATGAGGCGTGGAGCCTGCGGAATGCCCAGAGAACACAGACTTCACGAGCGAGAGAGCTGAGAAGACGTGCGAGTAGCGCAATCGTGGCTGACCGAGATCCTGCAGCGGGCGACCCCCGAGTGGCAGGTGAGCGCCGAGGAACTGGACGCCGGGTTCGTCCGCGTCGGTCTCGAGGTCGAGGAGGTCGACACCCTCGAGCCGGTATCCGGTCCGCTGGTGGTGGGTCGTGTCCTGGAGATCACCGAACTCACCGAGTTCAAGAAGCCGATCCGCTTCTGCAAGGTCGACGTCGGTGCCGACGCGCCGCAGGAGATCGTCTGCGGTGCACGCAACTTCGCCGAGGGTGACCTGGTCGTTGCGGCCCTGCCCGGCGCCGTGCTGCCCGGTGGCTTCGCGATCGCGTCCCGTAAGACGTACGGCCAGGTGTCCAACGGCATGATGTGCTCGGCGTCCGAGCTGGGCATCGGTAAGGACCACTCGGGGATCCTGGTCCTCGAGCCGGGCACCGCCGAGCCGGGTACCGACGCCAACGAGCTGCTCGATCTCGACGACACGATCATCGAGCTCAACATCACCCCGGACCGCGGCTACTGCTTCTCGGTCCGCGGTCTGACCCGTGAGCTCGCGTGTGGGTTCGACCTCGAGTTCGCCGACCCGGCCGTCGTCCCTGCGCTGCCCGCCGAGGGCGGCGAGGCGTGGCCGATCGAGCTGCAGCCCGAGTCGAAGGCCACCCGGTTCACGGCGCGCCGGATCACCGGCATCGACCCCAAGGCCGTCAGCCCGTGGTGGCTGCAACGGCGACTCCTGCTGTCGGGCGTGCGTCCGATCTCCCCGGCCGTCGACGTCACCAACTACGTCCTGCTCGAGCTCGGCCAGCCGCTGCACGCGTTCGATGCCACGAAGGTCGACGGCGGTCTCGTCGTCCGCCGTGCCGAAGCGGGGGAGAAGCTGACCACCCTCGACGGTGTGGAGCGCACCCTCGACGCCGAGGACGTCGTCATCGCCGACAACTCCGGCGCGATCTCGCTCGCCGGTGTCATGGGTGGTGCGAGCACCGAGGTCCACGACGGCACCACCGACATCCTGCTGGAGTCGGCGACGTGGGATCCGCTGGCGGTGTTCAAGACCGCGCGCCGTCACAAGCTGACGAGCGAGGCCAGCAAGCGCTACGAGCGGATCGTCGACCCAGAGGTGGCACTGCCGGCACTCGATCGCGCGGCCGCGCTCCTCGTGGAGATCGCGGGCGGCACCATCGAGCCCGTCCTCAGCGATGTCGGCGGCGTGACCCCGGCGGGTCGGATCCGCATGGACATCGATCTGCCGGACCGCGTCGCGGGCGTGACCTACCCGAACGGCACCGCCGCACGTCGTCTGACGCAGATCGGATGCACCGTCGAGGTCGGCGTCAGCGAGACCGGACACGGCCAGTTGGTCGTGACCCCGCCGTCGTGGCGTCCCGACCTGGCACAGCCCGCCGACCTGGTGGAGGAGGTGCTGCGCCTCGAGGGTCTCGAGCAGATTCCGTCGGTGCTGCCGCAGGCACCCGCGGGCCGGGGACTGACCCCGCAGCAGCGTCGTCGCCGCGCCGTCGGACGCACCCTGGCGGCGTCCGGGTACGTGGAGATCCTGCCGCCGGTGTTCCTGCCGCACGCGGTGTTCGACACATGGGGACTCGACGCCGACGACCCGCGTCGCAACACCTCCAAGGTGCTCAACCCGCTCGAGTCGGATCGCCCCGAACTGGCCACCACGCTGCTGCCCGGCATGCTGGAGGTCTTGGCGCGCAACACCTCTCGCGGCCAGCGCGACCTGGCGCTGTACGGCATCGCGCAGGTCGTCGAGCCGGGTCCGGACACCAAGCCGGTCGAGGCGCTCCCGGTGGACCGTCGTCCCACCGACGAGCAGATCGCCGAACTGCTGAAGTCGCTGCCGGCGCAGCCGCTGCATGTGGCCGTCGTCCTGGCGGGTCAGCGGGAGCCGTCCGGTCCCTGGGGCACAGGTCGCGCCGCCGACGCGTCGGACGCGTTCGCCGCGGTCCGCACGATCGCCGACGCCGCCGGCGTCACGGTGGAACTGCGTGCCGCGCAATACCTGCCGTGGCATCCGGGTCGCTGCGCCGAGGTGCTGTTCGACGGCGCCGTCGTCGGCCATGCCGGTGAGCTGCATCCGGCGGTGCTCGAGCGTGCAGGTCTCCCGGCGCGGACGTGCGCGGTGGAGGTCGATCTCGACGCCCTGCCGATCGCCGAGGTGCTGCCGTCGCCGCGGGTGTCGCCGTTCCCGGCCGTCCTGCAGGACGTCGCGGTGGTCGTCGACAAGTCGGTGCCGGCCGCGGACGTCGAGGCCGCGCTCCGCTCGGGTGGCGGCGAGCTGCTCGAGGACATTCGCCTGTTCGACGTGTTCGAGGGCGAGCAGGTGGGCGAGGGCCGCAAGTCGCTGGCGTTCGCGCTGCGCTTCCGTGGCGCCGATCGCACGCTTACCGAGGACGAGGCCAGCGCGGCACGTGACGCAGCCGTCGCTGCCGCTGCGGATTCGGTGGGAGCCGTGCTCCGCGGCTGATATCGGAGATCGACCGACGAGGGGCTCCTCTCGGTAGCCTGGAAAGTGCTATCAGGAGGAGCCCCTCATGGTCGATATGGACGAGACACTCGCGCACCTGCGTGGCCTCGACGACGTCCAGTTGCTGGCCGTCGTGCTCGCGGCGACGACGGCTCGCCCCGGACTGGCACCGGTGCACGCGGCCGCCGCCGCGCTCTCCGCGGGCGGCGGCTACACGCCCGACATCCCGCCGGACCCGTCCCGGCCCACCGCTCCACCGGAGGTTCCGCCCCCGATGACGATGGGCACCGCCGCGACTCCGTCGCCCGATTACACCGACGGCGGCGTCCCGACGTTCGATCGTGTCCGCGACAGGATCGAGGACCGCTTCGGGACCGCGCTGGGCTCGGAGGACCTCGAGCGGGACAGCCAGGTCGGCCGCGACCTCGACGAGCAGTGGCAGGCGCGGGAGAAGGCCGCCCACGACCGGCTCGACGAGATCCGCCGGTCCATGAAGAACGAGTAGCCGAAGGCCGGGTCGTGGTCGACGGGCGGCCGACGCCGCGAAGCCGATCGTCGACCTCGATGTCGTTGCGCCTGGCGTCAACGGATCGCGTCGGTGGCGGTCAGCTCAGTCGGCGCGTGTCGCGGCCTGCGTACCGATCTGTCGGTCGACGGAGCTACCATCGTCGCTGCCTGGTGATTCGCCCGGTTCCGCTCGTTGTATGGAGGTGGCGCTGTGAGCGCGTTGTCGAATCCGAACGCGATCCCGCCCTACGCCGTCCTTCCCGACCTGCCCCTCGACGAGGACGGCCGTGCCGAGGTGACCCGGCAGATCTGGGATCAGCTGATCTCCGGCCGAGGTGACGCCGACGATTTCATCGACTTCTACGGCGACGACTACGACCTCACCGAGGAGCAGCTCGGGGCGGCGTTCGCCGCGCTCCGCACCGCCCGGCTGCGCCAGCAGACGGAGATCGGCGCGTACACCTCCCGCACGATCGCCGCGTTCGAGGAGCTCAATGCAAACGGTGTGGTCGCCCGCGCGGACTTCTCCTGCTGCGGCAGCTGCGCGTCCGGCGAGATCTGGGGCGAGCGCGACGACAGCCGCCACTGGACGGGTTACGTGTACTTCCACCAGCAGGACACCGACCGTCTCGTCGAGGCCGGGGAGACCTACATCGGTTACGGCGCGTTTCCGCCCGAGAACTTCGATGAGGCCGCCTACGACGCGCTCAGCGAAGACGCGAAGGAAGACCTCTACGCGGCCGAGGTGACGCGCCTACTCGGCGACGTGGTGTTCCCCGTCCTGCGGCGGCACGGCATCGAGCCGGAATGGAATCGGGACCTGGGCACGCGGGTGCTGCTCGAGAACGCCGACTGGTACGCCCCGATCGAGGCATAGCGGCGGCGAGGTCGCGGAACATCTGCGTGGCGCGCTCGGACTGTGACCAGCCGAAGCAGGCGTAGATGATTGCCCTTCCGATGCTGTAGTCGGTGAGACGTCCCTCGAGGCTCGTGTCTGCGCCGAGTTGCTCGTCGTTGGGTGCGCCGGGGCCGTTGAGCGGCGGGAAACCTCGTCGAACCAGGCGCTTCACGACTCGACCGGTGGCTCTCGAGTGCGTTCGACGTCTGGCTCACCGGTGCCGCCGCCCCAGCCGCGGTGATTCCGGGCTGGGGCTGCGGGGCGTGACTGGGGTGGGCGGGGTCAGTGGCGCTCGAGGATCGCCGCGAAATCGGTTCCCGCGGGGAGAGTTCCGTACTCGAGATCGCGATCGGCGCCTAGGCGGGCGGTGATGAAGGCCTCCGCGACGGCGGTGGGGGCCTCGCGCAGCAGCAGCGAACCCTGGAGACCGAGAGCCATGGCCGCCGCGACCGGGCGTGCCCGGAACTGGGCGGTGGTGGGGTCGAGGGTCGCGAGTTCGGCGAGCATCGCGCGGACTCGATCGAGGTGCGCATCGAACACCGACGAGGCGCCGCGTGCGAGGTTCAGTTCGGCGTCGAAGGCCTGCACCGACTCCGGTTCGCGGGTCATCGCGCGCAGCACGTCGAGCGCGATGACGTTGCCCGATCCCTCCCACACCGCCATCACCGGCTGCTCCCGGAACCGGCGCGCCAGGGGGAACGCCTCGGTGTAACCGTTACCGCCCAGGCACTCGAGGGACTCGTACGCGTGGTGCGGTCCCCGCTTGCAGATCCAGTACTTGCTGACCGCGGTCGCTAGCCGGCGGAATGCCTTCTCCGACTCGGATGCATCGTCGTCGTGGGCGCGGGCCAGGCGCAGCGCGGTCGCCGTCGCGGCCTCGGACTCGAGTGCCAGATCGGCGGCCACCGCCGTCATCGCCGGCTGATCGACGAGCGTCGCACCGAACGCGGACCGGTGCCGGACGTGCCACAGCGCCTCGGCCACCGATTGCCGCATGCCCGCGGTCGACCCGTAGACGCAGTCGAGCCGGGTGCGGGAGACCATCTCGATGATCGTGCGCACGCCGCGGCCGGGTTCGCCGACGAGGTGACCGATCGTGTTGTCGAGTTCGATCTCCGACGATGCGTTCGACTTGTTGCCGAGCTTGTCCTTGAGCCGTTGGATGCGGAACACGTTGCGGGTGCCGTCCTCGAGGACTCGCGGCACCAGGAAGCACGACAGCCCCTCGGGTGCGTTGGCGAGGACGAGGAACGCGTCGGACATCGGTGCGGAACAGAACCACTTGTGTCCGGTGAGCAGGTAGGTGCGATCGGCGAGGGGCTGTGCGGTCGTCGTGTTGGCGCGGACATCGGAGCCGCCCTGCTTCTCGGTCATCGCCATGCCGAACAGCACGCCGGGCTTGTCGCCGGGCGCCGCGAGGGCGCCGTCGTAGCCGCGCGAGTACAGGCGGGGCAGCCAGCGCTGCGCGAGTTCCGGTTCGAGCATCAGCGACGGCACCGCCGAGTGCGTCATCGAGATCGGGCACGCGTGTCCGGGCTCGACCTGCGCGAAGAGCATGAACGTGGCGGCGCGGGCGACGTTCGCCCCGGCGCGCGGCTCCGCCCATGCGGCGGTGTGCGCACCGTGCTCGACGGCCGCCGAGATCACCCGGTGGTACGCGGGGTGGTACTCGACCTCGTCGATGCGGTGGCCCCAGCGGTCGTGCGAGTGCAGACGCGGAATCTCGGTGTTGGCGAGCTCGGCGGCGTGCTGGAACTCGGCGGTGCCGACGAGTGCGCCCACCTCCGACAGGTGCTCCGCGGACCAGCCGGCGTCGTAGCGTGCGATGCCCTCGACGAGTGCCTTGTTGGCGGTGAAATCGTTGACGTCGATCCGCGGTGGTGCCTGGTTGAACACCTCGTGCGTGCGATGTCCACCGGGCGCAGTGTTCGTGGAGTCCTGTGTTGTCGTCATTTCCTAGACCCTTCCGCCAAGCTATGAATCGTGATTCAATTCTTTCTGGTGACTGTAGAACGGATTTGCGTGACGGGCAACGGTCGCGCCGGACGCACGTCCGGTCGCTACCCGTCGAAGAGTTGAGGAGAACCCGGTGCATCTGAACGTGCTGCTCGAGAGTGTCCGCAGAAAGTTCCCCGAGAAGGAAGCGCTCGTCTACGGATCGCGCCGCATCACCTACCGGGAACTCGAATCCGCGTCCCGGCGGGCGGCCGAGGTGTTCCGCCGCGAGGGCGTCCGGCCCGGCGATCGGGTCGCGGTCATGACGTACAACTCGCCGGGCTTCGTGATTGCCGCATTCGGTGTCTGGCGCGCCGGTGGTGTGTTGGTCCCCGTCAACCACAAGCTCACCGCACCCGAGGTCGAGTACACGATCGGCCACAGCGGTGCGCGCGTCGGCGTCGTCTCGGCGGACCTCGTCGACGCGGCCCGCGGTGGAGCGCCGCAGACCCGGTGGTTGCTGACGGAGATGGCAACGCACGGTGGTGCCGGCGGGGACGCGGCGGACGACTTCGACGCCGCTGTCGATGCGGCACCGGAATGGGAGGGTGTCGATGGGGGCGAGGGTAGTGAGGACGCCGTCGCGCAGATCCTGTACACCTCCGGTACAACCAGCGCGCCCAAGGGGTGCGTCCACACCCACCGGTCGATTGCCTCGGTGCCGCCGCTGATCGTCGCGACTGTCGGCCTCGAGCGCGACGACCGCTTCCTGCTCGCCATGCCGATCTGGCACGCATCGCCGCTGAACAACTGGATGCTGACGACGCTGTTCCTCGGCGGAACCGTGGTGCTGCTGCGCGAATACCACCCGATCCAGTTCCTCGAGACCGTGCAACGCGAGCGGATCACCGCGTTCTTCGGCGCGCCCATCGCCTACCTCGCCCCGGTGCAGATCGCGAAGGCTCAGGGTCTCGATCTGTCGTCGTACGACCTGAGTTCGGTCCGGCGCTGGCTCTACGGCGGCGCGCCGATCGGTGCCGAGACCGCGCAGCTCCTCGCCCGCGTCTACGGCTCGGAGGACTTCTATCAGGTGTACGGGATGAGCGAGATGGGGCCGGTCGGCACCGCGCTCTACCCGCACGAGCAGATCGAGAAGGCGGGGTCGATCGGCCGTGGCGGGATGCCCGGCGTGGACCTGCGGGTGGTCCGCGCCGACGGCGCGGACGCCGGGCCGGGGGAGACCGGTGAGATCTGGCTCAGCGCCGACACCCGGATGCGCGGCTACCTCGACAACGACGCCGCGACCGAGGACGTGTTCGACGGGCGCTGGTACCGCAGCGGCGACGTCGCGCGGATCGACGCCGACGGGTACCTGTTCATCGTCGACCGACTCAAGGACGTCGTCATCACCGGCGGTGAGAACGTCTACTCGCAGGAGGTGGAGGAGGCGATCCGGCCGCACGACGACATCCTCGACGTCGCGGTGATCGGCCGGCCGCACCCGGAGTGGGGCGAGACGGTGGTAGCCGTCGTCGTGCCGGTCGAGGGGAGGACACTGGAACTCGAGGATCTGCGCGCGTACCTGTCGGACAAGCTCGCCCGCTACAAGATGCCGCGGGAGCTGGTGCTCGTCGACACGTTGCCGCGGAACCCGTCGGGCAAGCTGACCAAGCACGTGCTGCGCGACGCCGTGTTTCCCCAGTGATTCGTGTGTCGAAAACCCACTATGAACGAGTTTGCATGATGGTGCATAATCATCCGTATGGGTACATCTGGAGACGCTGGAGCTTCGGAGACCGGTAACCGGTCTCCGATCAAGGTCGCGATTGCGGGCGCGAGCGGGTACGCGGGTGGCGAGATCCTGCGCCTGCTGCTCGGTCATCCTGCCTATCGCGACGGTTCGCTCGTGATCGGTGCGCTGACCGCGGGCAGCAACGCGGGCACGACCCTCGGGTCGCACCACCCGCACCTGCTGCCGCTCGCGGATCGCGTCCTGGGGCCGACCGACATCGAGACCCTGTCCGGTCACGATGTCGTCTTCCTCGGCTTGCCGCACGGCAACTCGGCCGAGATCGCGCGGCAGCTCCCCGAGTCGACCGTGATCATCGACTGCGGTGCCGACTTCCGGCTCGCCGACGCCGAGGCGTGGGAGAAGTACTACGGCAGCCCGCATGCCGGCACTTGGCCGTACGGGCTGCCCGAGCTGCCGGGCGGCCGGGACAAGCTCGTCGGTGCCACCCGCATCGCGGTGCCCGGCTGCTACCCGACCGCGTCGTCGCTCGCGCTCGCCCCGGCCGTCGCAGCCGGTGTCGTCGAGCCGCGGGTCAACATCGTCGCGGTCAGCGGAACCTCCGGCGCGGGCAAGGCGCCCAAGGCCGACCTCCTCGGTTCCGAGGTCATGGGCTCGGTCCGGGCGTACGGCGTCGGCGGCGCGCACCGGCACACCCCGGAGATCAAGCAGAACCTGTCGGCGGCCGCCGGCACGGACGTCGCCGTCTCCTTCACGCCGGTCCTCGCGCCGATGCCGCGTGGCATCCTCGCTACCTGCACCGCGCCCACCACGTCCTCCGTCGACGAGATCCGTGCCGTCTACGAGAAGGCGTACCGGGACGAGCCGTTCGTCCACGTGCTCCCCGAGGGGCAGCTGCCGCAGACCGGCGCCGTCGTCGGCTCCAACGCCGTGCAGATCGCGGTCACCGTAGACGCCGACGCCGGAGTCCTCGTCGTCATCGCGGCGATCGACAACCTCACCAAGGGCACCGCCGGCGGTGCCGTCCAATCCATGAACCTGGCCCTGGGCCTGCCCGAGACCGATGGTCTCTCGACCGTGGGAGTTGCTCCGTGACAACCGAATCCGACTTCGCCGACGCCATCGAGATCGCCGGGGGCCGGCTGATCCGCACGCAGGGCGTCACCGCGCCGGCGGGCTTCCGCGCAGCCGGCATCAAGGCCGGGATCAAGGTCAGCGGTCGCTCCGACCTCGCACTGGTCTTCAACGAGGGACCCGAGCTGGCTGCCGCGGGCGTATTCACCGCCAACAAGGTCAAGGCCGCGCCCGTGCTGTGGTCGCAGCAGGTCCTCACCACCGGCCGGCTGCGGGCCGTGGTCCTCAACTCCGGCGGCGCCAACGCGTGCACCGGAGCCCCCGGGTTCCAGGACGCCCACAAGACCGCCGAGCACGTGGCCGCATCGCTCAGCGACTGGGGCACCGAGACCGGCGCGATCGAGGTCGCAGTGTGCTCCACCGGTCTGATCGGTGACCGGCTGCCGATGGACAAGATCCTCTCGGGCGTCACCGAGATCGTGCACGAACTGGCCGGCGGTATCTCCGGCGGCACCGACGCCGCGCACGCCATCATGACCACCGACACCGTCCCCAAGCAGGCGGCACTGCACCACGCCGACAAGTGGAACGTCGGCGGCATGGCCAAGGGGGCCGGCATGCTCGCGCCGTCGCTCGCGACGATGCTGTCGGTCATCACCACCGACGCCGTCGCGACCGCCGAGCAGCTCGACGAGGCGCTGCGGTTCGCGACGCGGATGTCGTTCGACCGACTCGACGTCGACGGCGCGACCTCCACCAACGACACCGTGCTGCTGCTCTCGTCGGGCGCCAGCTCAGTCGCCCCGTCGCAGGACGAGCTCAACGCCGCCGTGCTCGCGGTGTGCGACAGCCTCGCCGACCAGATGATGGCCGACGCCGAGGGCGTCACCAAGCGGGTGCGGGTCACCGTCAGCGGCGCCGCCTCCGAGCAGGAGGCGCTCGTCGCTGCGCGCACCGTTGCCCGCGATAGCCTGGTCAAGACCGCGCTGTTCGGTTCCGACCCAAACTGGGGCCGCGTGCTCGCCGCCGTCGGCATCGCTCCCATCACGCTCGACCCGGACCGGATCACGGTGTCGTTCAACGGCAATCCCGTGTGCATCGACGGTGTCGGCGCCCCCGGCGCCCGCGAGGTGGACCTGTCCGGCATGGACATCGACCTGAACATCGAACTGGGCGTCGGCGAGCACAGCGTCACCATCCGCACCACCGACCTGTCGCACGCGTACGTCGAAGAGAATTCGGCGTACTCGTCATGAGTACCGACACCGACAGTGGCACCGCCGCCAGCATCGAGAACCTCACGTCGAGCCAGAAGGCGTTCGTCCTGGCCGAGGCGCTGCCGTGGCTGCAGCGCTTCCACGACAAGATCGTCGTGATCAAGTACGGCGGCAACGCCATGATCGACGACGAGCTCAAGAGCGCATTCGCCGCGGACATGGCGTTCCTGCGGACCATCGGGATCCACCCGGTCGTGGTGCACGGCGGCGGCCCTCAGATCAACGCGATGCTCAAGCGGCTCGGCATGGAGGGTGAGTTCCGGGGCGGTTTCCGGGTCACCACCCCCGAGGTCATGGACGTCGTGCGGATGGTGCTGTTCGGTCAGGTCGGCCGCGAGTTGGTCGGCCTGATCAACGCGCACGGCCCATTCGCCGTCGGCATCTCCGGCGAGGACGCGCGGCTGCTGACCGCGACCCGGCGCACCGTGCAGGTCGACGGCGAGGCCACCGACATCGGCCTCGTCGGCGACGTCACCACGGTCAACCCCGACGCGGTGCTCGACCTCATCGCCGCCGGGCGCATCCCCGTGGTCTCCACGATCGCGCCCGACGAGGACGGCGTGGTGCACAACATCAACGCCGACACCGCGGCCGCGGCCATCGCCGAGGCGATCGGCGCCGAGAAGCTGGTCGTCCTCACCGACGTCGAGGGGCTCTACACCGATTGGCCCAACCGCAGTTCGCTCGCCTCCGAGATCGACACGGCCGCACTGCGTCAGCTGCTGCCGAGCCTCGACTCCGGCATGGTCCCCAAGATGGAGGCCTGCCTGCGCGCCGTCGAGGGTGGCGTGCCCACCGCGCACGTCATCGACGGCCGCGTCGCGCACTCGGTTCTGCTCGAACTCTTCACCGGCGAGGGCATCGGCACCATGGTGACCCCCGCTCCCGCACCCAACTCTGTTACCCCGGAAGGACGGAAATGACTGCCACAACGGATCTGCAGCAGCGCTGGTCCGGCGCGCTGATGAACACCTACGGCGTGCCGCGGGTGGCGCTGGTCCGCGGTGAGGGCGCGGTCGTGACCGACGCCGACGGGAAGCAGTACCTGGATCTGCTCGCCGGCATCGCCGTCAACATCCTCGGCCATGCGCATCCGGCGATCGTCGAGGCCGTCACGACCCAGCTGTCCACGCTCGGACACGTGTCGAACCTGTACGCCAGCGAGCCTGCCGTCGCGCTGGCCGAGCACCTGCTCGAGCACCTGGGTGCGGGCGAGACCGCCGGCACCGTGACGGGGCGGGTGTTCCTGTGCAACTCGGGAACCGAGGCCAACGAGGCCGCCTTCAAACTGGCCCGGGCGACCGGACGCCGCAAGATCATCGCCGCCGAGAAGGCGTTCCACGGCCGGACGATGGGCGCCCTCGCGCTCACCGGCCAGCCCGACAAGCGGGCACCGTTCGAGCCGATGCCCCCCGGCGTCGAGCACGTGCCCTACGGCGACCTCGAGGCGCTCGACCGGGCGGTCGACGAGGACACCGCGGCGGTGTTCCTCGAGCCGATCATGGGTGAGGGCGGCGTCGTGGTCCCGCCGGAGGGCTACCTCGCCGGCGCGCGGAAGATCACGGCCGACCGTGGCGCACTGCTGATCCTCGACGAGGTGCAGACCGGCATCGGCCGGACCGGCTGGTTCTACGCGCACCAGGCCGCGGGCATCGTGCCTGACGTCATGACGCTCGCCAAGGGTCTCGGCGGTGGCATGCCGATCGGTGCGTGCATCGCGACCGGCGCGGCGGCCGAACTCTTCGGTCCGGGCAAGCACGGCACCACGTTCGGCGGCAACCCGGTGTGCGCGTCGGCCGCGCTCGCCGTGTTGCGGACGATCGCGTCCGAAGACCTGCTGTCGCATGCCGACAACATCGGCAAGGTGCTCTCCACCGGCATCGAGGGACTCGGGCACCCGCTCGTCGATCACGTGCGCGGATCCGGGCTGCTGCTGGGCGTCGTTCTGACCGAGGACGTGGCCCCCGCGGTCGAGACCGCGGCCCGCGACGCCGGGTACCTCGTGAACGCGGCGCAGCCGGGCGTGCTCCGGTTGGCACCCCCGTTGATCCTCACCGAGGAGCAGGCGGAAGGATTCGTCGCGGCGCTGCCGGGAATTCTCGATGCGGCTGCGGCGGAACCGGCAGGAGGCAAGTAGTACATGACGATTCGACACTTCTTGAGGGACGACGACCTGACCCCGGCCGAGCAGGCCGAGGTGCTGTCGCTCGCCCGTGAGCTCAAGGCGAATCCGTTCTCGCGACGGCCGCTCGAGGGCCCGCGCGGCGTCGGTGTCATCTTCGACAAGAACTCGACCCGCACCCGTTTCTCGTTCGAGATGGGCATCGCGCAGCTCGGCGGGCACGCGGTCGTCGTCGACGGCAGCAAGACCCAGCTCGGCCGTGACGAGACGCTGCAGGACACCGGACGCGTGCTGTCGCGGTTCGTCGACGCCGTCGTGTGGCGCACGTTCGGCCAGGAGCGGCTCGAGCAGATGGCCGAGGGTGCGACGGTTCCGATCGTCAACGCGCTGTCGGATCAGTTCCATCCGTGCCAGGTACTCGCGGACCTGCAGACCATCGCCGAACGCAAGGGTGAACTGGCGGGTCTGCGGCTCACGTACCTCGGCGACGGCGCCAACAACATGGCGCACTCGCTGCTGCTCGGTGGCGTCACCGCAGGCGTGCACGTGACGATCGCCGCGCCGCTCGGGTTCGCACCCGACCCGGCGGTCGTCGACGCCGCCCGGGTGCGGGCCGAGCAGACCGGCGCAATGGTCACGCTCACCGACGATCCGCAGGCCGCGGTGGCCGGCGCCGACGTGCTGGTGACGGACACCTGGACGTCGATGGGTCAGGAGGAGGACGGTCTCGACCGCGTCGGACCGTTCCGGCCGTTCCAGATCAACGCTGACCTGCTCGCGAAGGCGGCACCGGACGCCGTCGTGCTGCACTGCCTGCCCGCACACCGCGGCGAGGAGATCACCGACGAGGTCCTCGACGGGCCGCAGTCGGCTGCGTGGGACGAGGCCGAGAACCGGCTGCATGCGCAGAAGGCACTGCTCGTCTGGCTGCTCGAACACCGGTCCGGGGCCCGGCCGTGACCACCGCCCCGGGGCCCCATCCGGCGCAGCCTGCCGCCGCCGTCGCGCACACGCGCGCCGGCCGGCAGGCGCGGATCACCGCGCTGGTCGCAGAGCGGCACATCCGCAGCCAGGCCGAACTCGCGGCGCTGCTCGGCGCGGAGGGCATCGAGGTCTCCAACGCGACCCTGTCGCGCGATCTCGAGGAACTCGGCGCGGTGAAGCTGCGGGCCGCCGACGGTGGCGCCGGGGTGTACGTCGTGCCGGAGGACGGCTCGCCCGTGCGGGGTGTCTCCGGGGGTACCGACCGGTTGTCCCGACTGCTGGGGGAACTGCTGGTCTCGACCGATGCCAGCGGAAACCTCGCCGTCCTGCGGACCCCGCCGGGGGCCGCACACTACCTGGCCAGCGCGCTCGACCGGGCCTCGCTGCCCGACGTCGTCGGCACCATCGCGGGCGACGACACGATCCTCGTCGTGGCCCGCGAACCGCTCACCGGGGCGGAGCTTGCCGCGGCGATCGAGCGCCTGGCCTGACCACTAGACTCTGCATGAACAATTCGATTTCTAAGGAGCACACACACCATGGCTGATCGCGTCGTACTCGCCTACTCGGGCGGGCTGGACACCTCCGTGGCCATCAGCTGGATCGGCAAGGAGACCGGCAAGGAGGTCGTTGCCGTCGCCATCGATCTCGGCCAGGGCGGCGAGGACATGGAGGTCGTGCGTCAGCGTGCCCTCGACTGCGGCGCCGTCGAGTCGGTCGTGGTGGATGCGCGCGACGAGTTCGCGGACGAGTACTGCCTGCCGACCATCCAGGCCAACGCTCTCTACATGGACCGCTACCCGCTGGTCTCGGCCATCAGCCGTCCGCTGATCGTCAAGCACATCGTCGAGGCTGCTCGCGCGCACGGCGGCACCGTCGTGTCGCACGGGTGCACCGGCAAGGGCAACGACCAGGTCCGCTTCGAGGTCGGCTTCGGCGCCCTCGCGCCCGACCTCGAGGTCATCGCGCCGGTCCGCGACTACGCGTGGACCCGCGAGAAGGCGATCGCCTTCGCCGAGGAGAACAACATCCCGATCAACGTCACCAAGCGTTCGCCGTTCTCGATCGACCAGAACGTGTGGGGCCGCGCGGTGGAGACGGGCTTCCTCGAGGATCTGTGGAACGCGCCGACCAAGGACGTCTACGACTACACGCAGGACCCCACGCTCAACTGGAACAGCCCCGACGAGCTGATCATCAGCTTCGAGGCGGGTAAGCCGGTCGCGATCGACGGCAAGCCGGTCACGGTGCTAGAGGCCATCCAGGAGCTCAACAAGCGCGCGGGTGCGCAGGGCGTCGGCCGCCTCGACGTCGTCGAGGACCGTCTCGTCGGCATCAAGAGCCGCGAGATCTACGAGGCCCCGGGCGCGATGGTGCTCATCACCGCGCACCAGGAGCTCGAGCACCTCACCCTCGAGCGTGAGCTGGGCCGCTACAAGCGTCAGATGGAGCAGCGCTGGAGCGAGCTGGTCTACGACGGCCTGTGGTTCTCGCCGCTCAAGGACGCGCTGGATTCCTTCGTCGCGAAGACCCAGGAGCGGGTCACCGGCGACATCCGCCTGTTCCTGCACGGTGGCGCGATCACCGTCAACGGCCGCCGCAGCCCGGAGTCGCTGTACGACTTCAACCTGGCCACCTACGACGAGGGCGACTCGTTCGACCAGTCGTACGCGAAGGGCTTCGTCAACATCCACGGCCTGTCCTCCAAGGTCGCCGCGAAGCGCGATCTGGGCCTGTAACGATGGCCGAGCACAGCACCAACGAAGGTGCCCTCTGGGGCGGCCGGTTCCAGTCGGGACCGGCCGCCGCCATGGCGGCCCTGAGCAAGTCGACACACTTCGACTGGGTCCTGGCCCCGTACGACGTGCGGGCGTCCCAGGCGCACGCGAAGGTGCTGCACAAGGCCGGTCTCCTGACTGAGGCCGACCTGGCGACCATGCTCGACGGCCTCACCCGACTCGGCGACGACGTCGCCTCCGGTGCGTTCGGGCCGGCCGAGTCCGACGAGGACGTGCACGGCGCACTCGAGCGGGGCCTGATCGAGCGGGTCGGGCCCGAGGTCGGTGGCCGGCTGCGGGCCGGCCGTTCCCGTAACGACCAGGTGGCCACGCTGTTCCGGATGTGGTTGCGGGACGCGGCCCGGCGGGTCGCCGACGGCGTCCTCGACGTCGTCGACGCGCTCGCCACCCAGGCCGCGGCGCACCCCGATGCCGTGATGCCGGGCAAGACGCACCTGCAGGCGGCGCAGCCCGTGCTGCTGGCGCATCATCTGCTCGCGCACACGCATCCGCTGCTGCGCGACGTCGCGCGTCTGCGGGACTTCGACAAGCGGGCCGCGGTGTCGCCGTACGGTTCCGGCGCCCTGGCGGGCTCGTCGCTGGGGCTCGACCCCGACGCGATCGCCGCCGAGCTGAAGTTCGACTCGGCCGCCGAGAACTCGATCGACGCGACGTCGTCGCGTGACTTCGCGGCCGAGGCGGCGTTCGTCTTCGCGATGATCGCGGTGGACCTGTCTCGGATGGCCGAAGAGGTCATCATCTGGAGCACGCCGGAATTCGGCTACATCACGCTCGCGGACGCGTGGTCGACGGGATCGTCGATCATGCCGCAGAAGAAGAACCCGGACGTCTCCGAGCTCACGCGTGGCAAGGCAGGACGCCTGATCGGCAACGTGACCGGTCTGCTGGCCACGCTCAAGGCACAGCCGCTCGCGTACAACCGCGATCTGCAGGAAGACAAGGAGCCGGTCTTCGACTCGGTCGCACAGCTCGAGCTGCTGCTGCCCGCGATCACCGGTCTGGTCTCCACCCTCGAGTTCCACACCGATCGGATGGCGGAGCTGGCTCCCGCAGGGTTCACGCTCGCCACCGACATCGCGGAATGGATGGTCCGCCAGGGCGTTCCGTTCCGGGTTGCGCACGAGGCGGCGGGCGCGTGCGTCCGTGTCGCGGAGGCGCGCGGGGTGGGTCTCGACGAGCTCACCGACGAGGAACTCGCCGGGGTCGATCCGGCGCTGACTCCCGCGGTGCGTGAGGTGCTCACGGTCCACGGATCCATCGCGTCGCGTAGCGCGCGCGGCGGGACCGCGGGGGTGCGGGTTGCCGAACAACTGGGCGGCGTGCGTCGTTCGGCGGACGCGTTGCGGGAGTGGACGCGCGCCTAGTCGAGATGAGAGATCGACTCGGTGTAACCCCAGTCCCACATACGCAGTAATGTGGAAGCTCATCGAACATGATGTGATGCAAGTCACGATGGGTTGCTGGGGGAGTGCTGGTGAGTCTGAGCTCCGACTACGTGGTGGGTTCGCTTCGGCGAGCCGTCGCCACGGCACAGAACGGCCTCGAGGTGGTTCGCCTCGGCGGTCTGGAAACCGGTGCCACACCGTCGCCGTTCCAGATCGTCGAGCGCGCCCCGATGTATCGACTGCGCCGATACTTCCCGGACACCGCTCCGGATCAGGCCGGGCCGCCGATCGTGCTCGTGCCGCCGATGATGATGTCGGCGGACGTGTACGACGTCACCCGCGACCAGGGCGCCGTCGGGATCCTGCACGAGATGGGCATCGATCCGTGGGTCGTCGACTTCGGCTCCCCGGACACCGAGGAGGGCGGCTGGGACCGCACACTGGCGGATCACATTGTCGCGATCAGCGAGATCATCGACCTGGTCCACGAGCACACCGGTCGTGACGTCCACCTGTCGGGCTATTCGCAGGGTGGCATGTTCTGCTACCAGGCCGCGGCCTTCCGGCGGTGCCGGAACATCGCCAGCCTGATCACTTTCGGTGCGCCCGTCGACACGCTGGCCGCGCTGCCGTTCAACATCCCCGAGGGCATCGCGACCAAGGCCGCCGACGTGCTCGCCGACCACGTGTTCAATCGTTTGTCGATCGCCGGGTGGATGGCGCGCACCGGCTTCCAGTTGCTCGATCCGGTGAAGACCGCGAAATCCCGACTCGACTTCCTGCGGCAGTTGCACGACCGCGAAGCGCTGCTGCCGCGCGAGCAGCAGCGCCGCTTCCTGGCGCAGGACGGCTGGGTGGCGTGGTCCGGCCCCGCGGTCGCCGAACTGCTCAAGCAGTTCATCGTCCACAACCGGATGATGACCGGTGGGTTCGTCATCAAGGACACCCCGGTGAGCCTCGCCGAGATCACGTGTCCGGTTCTTGCGTTCGTCGGTGAGGTCGACGACATCGGCCAACCGCTCGCCGTGCGCGGGATCAAGCGGGCAGCGCCCCGGGCCGAGGCGTTCGAATCGACGTTGCGCGCAGGGCACTTCGGCCTCGTCGTCGGCTCCGCCGCGGCAGCCCGGACGTGGCCGACCACCGGACAGTGGGTTCGATGGCGTGAGGGCACCGGGCCGCGCCCGGACACCGTCGACGCGATGATCCACGACGAGCCGTCCGGCACCGACAGCGGTGTGAGCATCGCCAACCGGCTGGCCCATACCGTCGCGTCGATCGCCGAGGTCGGTGTGGGCGTCGGCAAGGGAATCGCGGATCTCGCCACCGACACCGTGCGTGGTACTCGCGAGCTCTCCGTCGAGGCTGCTCGTGCGTTGCCGAGACTTGCTCGGCTCGGTCAGCTGCAGCCGCACTCGCGGATCTCACTGGGGCTGTTGCTCGCCGAGCAGGGACGCAAGGCGGCGAACGGGGAGTTCTTCCTGTTCGACGATCGAGTGCACACCAACGCCGCCGTCAACACGCGCATCGACAACGTGGTCCGTGGTCTCATCCATGCCGGTATCCGGCCGGCCAACCATGTCGGTGTCCTGATGGAGACCCGCCCCAGCGCGCTGGTCGCGATCGCGGCGCTGTCGCGGCTCGGTGCCGTCGCAGCGCTGTTGCCGCCGGGCGGGGATCTCGACGAAGCGGTGCGACTGGGTGGGGTCGATCGCATCCTCGTCGACCCGGACCACCTCGAAGACGCGGTGGCGACCGGCAAGAAGGTCCTCGTGCTCGGCGGCGGCGAATTCCGCGGGCTCGACGTCGAGCTGGGGCCGGACGTGGTGGACCTGGAGCAGGTCGACCCGGATGCGGTGACACTGCCCGGCTGGTATCGCCCGGATCCCGGGCTTGCACGGGAACTGGCGTTCGTGATCTTCAGTGGGTCGCGCGGCAGCCTCGAGGCCAAGTTCATCACGAACTACCGCTGGGCGCTCTCGGCGTTCGGTACGGCGTCCGCGGCCTCGCTCAGTCGCGGCGACACGGTGTACTGCCTTGCGCCGCTGCATCATTCGTCGGGGCTGATGGCCACCCTCGGCGGCGCGGTCGCGGGCGGTTCGCGGATCGCGCTGTCGCGCGGGCTGGATCCGGAGCGCTTCGCGGAGGAGATCCACCGGTACGGGGTCACGGTCGTCAGCTACACGTGGACGATGCTGCGTGAGATTCTCGATGCCAAGCTGCTGCCGCTCGAGCACGGGCATCCCGTGCGCCTGTTCATCGGCTCGGGCATGCCGCCCGGGTTGTGGCGCCGAACCACCGAGCGGTTCGCCCCGGCGCAGGTGCTCGAGTTCTATGCGTCCACCGAGGGTGACGTGGTGCTGGTCAATGTCTCCGGCGCGAAGGTCGGTTCCAAGGGGCGCCCGCTCCCCGGCAGCGCCGAGGTTCGACTGGGCGCGTACGACCCGATCGAGGGGCTTCTGCTCGAGGACGCGCAGGGATTCGTCCGTGAGTGCGAGGACGACGAAGTAGGCCTGCTTCTCGGTCGGCCGGGCGCACGCGCGGAGGCGGTTCCCGGCGTGATGCGGGGCGTCTTCGCTGCCGGCGACGCCTGGGTGCCCACCGAGAACCTCTTCCGGCGGGACGCGGACGGAGACTACTGGCTGGTCGACCACAAGCGCACCGTGGTCGCCGCCGCGCGCGGACCGGTCTTCACGCAGCCGATCGTCGATGCCCTCGGGGAGATGCCGCAGGTCGAGTTGGCGGTCGCGTATCCGGTGCCCGCGGGGGAGTCCCACGTGGCGGTCGCGGCGATCACCGTCCACGAGGGACGCGTCCCCAGCGCGGCGGAGATCGGTGCCGCACTCGGGCAGTTGCCGATCGAGCAGTGCCCCGACATCGTGCACGTCGTCGACCGCATCCCGCTCGGCGCCTCGTACCGCCCTCGGGCGTCCGAGTTGCAGGCAGCGGGCCTCCCGAAGCCGAGCGTGCGCGCGTGGTACCTCGACGTGGACACCGGCCGGTACAAGCGCCTCACCAAGGCGACGGCGGCGAGGTTCGGGGACCCGTCGGCGAAGCCGGGTGGGGTGCCCGCGTGAGCACTCCCGCGGAGACTTGTAGCCTGGACCGGCCGAGATCCCGGACGGCCCGAGAGGACTGAAGTGGTTATTGATCCCACCCTGCTCAGCATTCTGGCGTGCCCGCAGGACAAGGGGCCGTTGCTGTTGGTCGGTGACGAGTTGCTCTACAACCCGCGCCTGCACCGGGCCTACCCGATCGAGAACGGTATCCCCGTGCTGCTGGTCGACGAGGCACGTGATGTCACCGACGCCGAGCACGACGATTTCGTCGCCCGCGGCGTCGCCTCCGACACCGACTAGACCGGTTCCAGCAGTCCGGTGAAATAGCGCTGCAGTGTGGGCGCGATCAGCTGGACGGTCTGCTCCGTGGACAAGGTCCGCAGGGCTTCGATCCTCAACAGGTGGCGGGTGACGAACAGGCCCGTCATCTGCGAGGCGACGAGTGCGACGCGCAGGTCCCCGGTTCCGGTCGGGGAGTCCACTCTCGCGGCGATGCCCTTCAGCGCGACCTCGAGGAGGAAGCTGCGGACGAGGTTCTCGTCGCCGCCCGTCAGCGCGGACCGCACCGCGGCGACCACCGCGGGCTGGTGCGTGGAGTCCCAGACTCCGATCACTGTCCGCGCGAGCGTCTCGCCAAGTGCGTCCACCGGGGCCGCCTCGAGCGCGCCGAGGATCGTCGCGGGGTCGATGGGTAGCTCGATCGCGTCGACCAGCAGGCGCTGCTTTGTGCCGAAGTAGTGGTGGACGAGTGCCGAGTCGACGCCGGACTCCGACGCGATCGAGCGAATGGTCGTGTGGTCGAACCCTTTGCTCGCGAACTGGTTTCGAGCGACCTGCAGGATCCGGTCGCGGGTCCCCGAGCGCCCGGGACGCCTCCCGGAACGGGTCGGCGAGGACGGCTCCGCCATCACGGTGTCCGCCGACGCAGTGTCGCGGCCCCGAGACTCAGCGCGACCACCACGAACGCCACGACGATCCCGAGGTCACGCCACATCAACGTGGTCGTGCCGGGATTGGTGGCCACCTGCTGCAGGGCCTCCACCGCGTAGCTCAGCGGCAGCACGTTGCTGATCCACTCCAGCCACTGCGGCAGCTGACCCCGCGGAACCAGCAGCCCGCACAGCAGGAGTTGYGGGATCACGATGACCGGCATGAACTGCACGGCCTGGAACTCGGTGCGGGCGAACGCGCTGCACAGCAGGCCCAGCGCGACCCCGAGTACGGCGTTGACCACCGCGATGAGCAGGACCCAGATCACGCTGCCTTCGGTGGTCAGGTTCAGAAATCCGAAGGCGACCGCACAGGCGAGGCCGGCCTGCGCCGCCGCGGCGATCGAGAAGGCGGTGCCGTAGCCGGCGAGCAGGTCGAGCTTCGACAGGGGCGTGGTCAGCAGGCGTTCGAGGGTGCCGGAACTGCGTTCGCGCTGCATCGCGATCGACGTCACCAGGAACATCACGATGAACGGGATGATGCCGAGCATCGTGATCGCGATCCGGTCGAACAGCGGAGTCTGGCCGGGCGGGGTCGGGACGTTCTGATAGAGGAAGTACAGGAGCACCATCAGCAACGACGGCACCACCAGGATCATCGCGACGGTCCGGTGGTCCACGCGGAGCTGACGCAGGATGCGCGTCGTACTCGCGGTGTAGATACGGGGCGTGATGATCATGGCTGGACTCCGACCTGGTGTTCCCGGATTAGCGAGAGGAACGCCTCCTCGAGGTTTGCCTTGCCGGTACGGCGCCGGAGTTCGTCGGGTGGCACGTGCGCGAGCAGCCGGCCGTCCCGCAGCAGCAGGAGGTTCTCGCAGTGGTCGGCCTCGTCCATGACGTGGCTCGACACGAGCAGTGTCGTGCCCGCAGCGGCAAGCGAGGCGAAGTGTTCCCACAGCTCGGCGCGCAGGACGGGGTCGAGCCCGACGGTGGGCTCGTCCAGCACCAGCAGCTCCGGCTGGGCGACCAGTGCGCACGCCAGTGACACTCGGCCGAGCTGCCCGCCCGACAGGTCGCCCGCTTGGTGGTGGGTGTGGGTCGTGAGGCCGACGGCCTCGATGGTGTCGGCGACCGCGTCGTTGCCGCGGCCGTACAACGAGGCGAAGTACCGCACGTTGTCCCTGATCGTCAGATCCAGGTAGACGCTCGGCGCCTGGGTCACGTAGCCGATCCGACGCCGCAGAGCCGCCGCGCCCGCCGGGCGGCCCAGCACGGTGACCGTGCCGGACTCCACGATCTGGGTGCCGACGATGCACCGCATCAGAGTGGTCTTGCCGCACCCCGACGGACCGAGCAGCCCCGTGACCGTTCCGCGGGGAATCGCCAGGGTCACGTCCCTCAGTGCGGGGGCGCCACCGCGTCGGACATTGAGCTCGTGGATCTCTATCGCCGCGGAGGACGAAGCGGAGGTTCCGGTCATGTCGACCTCGATTCATCGAGCGATGAACTCACCATTCGGTGAATTATTTGCCCGCGCGGGGACGCCCGTCAACGCTCCGGACGCCACCGCGCGACGTCGGTGCACAATCGTCACCGTGACCACTCCTGGACGTGACGTCCTCCGCGACGCCGACCACCCGATCGAGGCGGCCCGGGCCCTTCTCGGCGCGACGCTGACCGTGGGCGCGGTGCGGGCGCGGATAGTCGAGGTGGAGGCGTATGGAGGCGACTTACAGGGCCCATGGCCGGATCCGGCGTCGCACTCCTTCCGGGGACGGACACCGCGGAACGCGGTGATGTTCGGTGAGGCGGGCCATCTGTACGTCTACCGCAGCTACGGAATGCACTACTGCGCGAACGTCTCGTACGGACCGGACGGCGTCGCCGGTGGCGTGCTGTTGCGCGCTGCCGAGATCATCGACGGCCACGAGCTGGTCGCCTCACGCCGTCCGGGGATCAGTCGTCACCCCGACGCCGCCCGCGGACCGGGCAACCTCGGTTCGGCACTCGGCCTGACCCTCGACGACAACGGGGTCGACCTGTTCGGGACCCACCCGGACACGCGCCTGGGACTGGGGGAGCCGACGCCCTACCGGAGCGGCCCACGGGTCGGGATCGCCGTTGCCGCAGACCGGCCGTGGCGGCTGTGGATCCCGGGCTCGGCCGCCGTTTCCGCGTACCGCCGCAGCCCGCGCGCACCTGCGGTCACCGAGCGATGGGATGATCGGGTGCGTGACTGAGAACATCCTTGACGAACTGACCTGGCGGGGCCTCATCGCCCAGTCGACCGATCTGGACGCGCTGCGTCGTGAGACCGAGGCCGGTCCAGTCACGTTGTATGCCGGTTTCGATCCGACCGGGCCGAGCTTGCACGCAGGCCACCTGGTCCCGCTGCTCGCCCTCAAGCGCTTCCAGCGCGCAGGTCACCGGCCGATCGTCCTGGCCGGCGGCGCCACCGGCATGATCGGTGACCCCCGCGATGTCGGCGAGCGCACTATGAACTCGGCCGACACGGTCGCCGAATGGGCCGATCGCATCCGCTCGCAGCTCGAGCGCTTCGTCGACTTCGACGATTCACCGACCGGCGCGGTCATCGAGAACAACGCCAACTGGACGTCCAAGCTGACGGCAATCGATTTCCTGCGCGACATCGGTAAGCACTTCTCCGTGAACGTCATGCTTGCGCGGGACACCGTCAAGCGGCGTCTCGAGTCCGACGGCATGTCCTACACCGAGTTCAGCTACATGTTGCTGCAGGCGAACGACTTCGTGCACCTGCGCCGCAACTACGGTTGCGCGTTGCAGGTCGGCGGCTCCGACCAGTGGGGCAACATCATCGCCGGGGTCGACCTCAACCGGAAGCTCGACGGTGCCTCGGTCCACGCGATGACGGTCCCGCTCGTGACGTCTGCGGACGGCAAGAAGTTCGGCAAGTCGACCGGTGGCGGCAGCCTGTGGCTCGATCCCGAGATGACCAGCCCGTACGCCTGGTACCAGTACTTCGTGAACACCGGTGACGCGGATGTCATGCGTTACCTGCGCTGGTTTACGTTCCTGACGCAGGAGGAGTTCGCGGAGCTCGAGACCGCGACGGCGGAGCGCCCGCAGGCTCGTGAGGCGCAGCGCCGGCTCGCTGCCGAGATGACGACGCTCGTCCACGGACAGGCAAATACGGACGCGGTTGAGCTCGCGAGCAAGGCGTTGTTCGGCCGCGCCGAGCTGACGGACCTCGACGAGTCGACGCTCGCGGCTGCGCTGAAGGAGGCGTCGATCGCAGAGGTTCGAGCAGGTGAGCCGGACACGATCATCGATCTCCTGGTAGCGAGCGGGCTGTGCGAGAGCAAGGGCGCTGCGCGCCGAGCTGTCAAGGAAGGCGGCGCCTACGTGAACAACCAGCGAGTCGAGGCCGACGACTGGGCGCCGAGCGCGACGGATCTGCTGCACGGAAAGTGGCTCGTGATCCGACGGGGACGGAAGAACTTCGGTGGCATCAAGGTGCTCGCCGGCTGACGTGTCCGGCGTCACGAAGATCAAGTTGTGCCCGAACGGGGCGGGGTTCGCCCCGCCCCGTTCGGTCTACCTGCGGCTTTTCGATCCAGAGTGGCCGGGCAAGCCCTGTGACCAGGCAATTTGGCGTTCCGGTGCAAAGCCCCGTAACTTATTCCAGGTCAGAGCGACACGGACACCGACCCGCCGCCGAGCTTCGCAGCTCGGCGAGGGAAAACGAGGTTGTACGGAGAGCGCCTGAAAATCCGAGTGTGAAACATCCTGTAGGATGGTGGAGCGCGTTCGGGTGGCCGACAAAGTAGCGGATTTGCGTCCGAGACTTGGTTCGGTTAGGCTGGAACAGTTGCCCCGAAACGAGGAGCCTGAGGGTTTCGGCTGGAACAGTTGCCCCGAAACGAGGAGCCTGAGGGTTTC
>NZ_JBFRDL010000024.1:0-71012 GCF_052113525.1 Rhodococcus sp. TAF43 | reverse complement strand
GGCTCAAGGAGACCGACAGCCGGGCCACCGCCGAGGCCGCGGTCGACGCCGACGTGCGCATCGACGACCTGCTGCCCGTCCTCGCCGCGCGATCGGAGGCCGTCGACGCCGAGTTCGAGCGCCTGTTCCCGAGCACCAAGGCATCGCGGAGCAGATCCGTCGATGCCGACGGCTGGTATGCCGGACAGTCCGCCGCCGACGACGCCTCGTTGTCGCCCGCAGACCGGGCGATCGCGCGATGAGGCACCGCCCACACCCCCGGTGCCGACCGGATACAGATCACCGCGGACCGATGTCGTCGGAGGCACGGCCCCATGGAAAGCTGGACCAATGCGGATCGAGCGACTCGGAAGCGGCGGCACCGCCGCCGCCGTGTTCCGCGCATTGGCTCGGCGGGCTGTCACGCGGCAGCTTCCACCGCCGGCCGGCCTGATCGGCAGCTGGTTCGACGCCGCCGCCGTGATCGCACCCAGCGTGCACGCGAGTTCGTGTCGGCCCGACGACGYATTCACGTTCCCGGCGTCCGTCTCACGTGAAACACCCGTGCCCGACGGTCTGCTGATCGGCGGCGGCTGGATCGGCTACCGCGCCTACCCGGACCGATCGGGCGCGTTGCCGGCGGCTGCCGGTGGCTGGACGGATCACGTTCTGCGGCTGGACACCTCGGGATGCTGGTGGTTCGAGAGCCTCACCGACCTGTCCTGCCCCGACGACCTGGCCGCGGCTGTGCGGGAGCCCGTCGCGCAACCGCAGCCGTGGCAGATCGACTGGATCGACCCGGATCGGCGCGCGCACCGCCACGGCGTCGAGGCCTGCCTCGACGCCATCGCGCGCGGTGACGTCTACCAGGCGTGCGTGTGCGCGCGATTCCACGGGACGAGTTCAGGTGCCCCCGTGGACTTCTTCGCCGACGCCGTCGACCAGACGCGACCCAGCCGGGCCGCGTTCGTCGAGGGAACGTGGGGCGCTGTCGCGTCGCTGTCACCGGAACTGTTCCTGTCCCGCCGCTCGGGCACCGTCACGTCGAGCCCCATCAAGGGCACCCTCCCGCTGAGCGAAGACCCTGCCGCGCTTCGCCGTTCGGTCAAGGATGTCGCCGAGAACGTGATGATCGTCGACCTGGTCCGCAACGACCTGGGCCGGGTGGCCGAGCCGGGCTCGGTACGGGTCACCGACCTGTTGCGGGTCAAGCCGGCGCCGGGCGTGTGGCACCTGGTCTCGACGGTGTCGGCCGCCCTGCCCGAGACGGTCGGCACCCCCGAACTGCTCGACGCGGCCTTCCCTCCTGCCTCCGTCACCGGCTGCCCCAAACACTCTGCCCGACAACTACTCCGCGGCTGGGAACCCGAACCCCGCGGCGTCTACTGCGGCACGGTCGGCATGCACAGCCCGGTCGCCGGGCTCGAACTGAACGTCGCGATCCGCACCGTCGAGTTCGACGCGACCGGCGGCGTCGGACTGGGAGTGGGCGGCGGCATCACCATCGACTCCGATCCCGACGCCGAATGGCAGGAATGCCTCGACAAGGCCGCGAGCATCGTCACGCTCACGACGTCGCGCACGCACCCCGACCGGACTCCGGCATCTCGAAGTGTGCCGGCCGGTCCTGAGTCAGTTCCGAAGTAGCCGAACAGATCCGCTCGGTCACCGCGTCCGCGTCGAGTCGCCACGTGCGCAGCACACCGTCGCCTCCACCCGCGACCACGATGGACGAGTGCGGCAGGAAGTTGACCTGCCAGCGACCCGTTCCGATCGTCGTGAGCGGACCACCGACCGCCTCGCCGCCGTTGTCCCCGTCCACGCTCCACAGCCGGACCGAACCGTCGTCGCTGCCGCTGACGACGTGCGTACCGTCCGCGCTGAACGCGACGCTGTAGACCGTCCCCGTGTGCCCACTCATCGCCGTGCCGCGCGGGTTGAACCCACCCTCGGCGTTTCTGTCCCACAGCAGCAAGGTGTGGTCGTCGCTCGCGGTGACCAACGTGGAGCCGTCCGGACTGAACGAGAGCGAGTTCACGCCGCCGTCGTGACCGCCCTCGCCGACCGGACGGGACTGCGGCGCCGACGGATCGGTGACATCCCACGCATGGATCTCGCCGTCGGCACTGGCCACGACGAGGACGTCGCCGCTCGGACTGAACACCGCGCTGCGCACCAGGTTGTGGGGGCCCGGCAGGCTCGGCCCCCGCAGCACGGGGGCATACGGATCCTGGATGTTCCACAACGCGACCCGGAAGTCGTCGTCCCCGATCGCGAGGGTCCGGCCGTCGGGGCTGAACGCCATTTCCCACGTGAATCGGGTCGCCGTCGCGATCGGCGGGCCCATCGGCACCGGCCGCGCCGGGTTCTGCACGTCCCACAGCTGGACGCGCCCGCCCGCGGTCTGCGTGGTCGCGAGGACCCGACCGTCCGGAGAGAGCACCGCGACGTTGGCACCGCCCAACGGGCGCGGCACGTCGATCGTCCCCGCCCGCTCGATCTGACCGTGCCGGTCCACCGACCACAGCCGCACCGCCGAGTCGTATCCCGCGGTGGCGAGCAGTGATCCGTCACGATTCATCGACGGCAACGTCATCGACGAGTCCGACACCGGGACCGTGCCGCCCGGCAGCGTCCACACCCGCACCAGCGAATCCTGCCCGCCGGTGATGATCGTGCCGCCGTCCGGCGACAGCGCCAGCGCCGGGACCCCGCCTCCGTTCCCGCTCAGCGCGGGCCGCAGCTCGTGGAGAGTCCGGGTGCTCGGGTCCACCGACCACAGCTTCGTCGTCCCGTCCCACGACGCGCTCGCGAGTGTTCCGCCGTCGGCCGCGAAGGCGATGGTCCAGATGCCACCGGTGTGCGCCTGGACCGGAGCGCCGACCGGACGGATCGCGGCGATGTCGGTCGCATCGAACATCCGGATCAGCCCGTCGTCACTGCTGGCCGCGAGATTTCGGCCGTCCGGGCTGAAGGCCACCGAGTGCACGACGTCGTCGAAGCCCGACAGCTCGGCCCCCAGCTGGACCGGTTTGGCGGGATCGGCGATGTCCCACACCTTGACGGTGCGGTCGTCGCTCGACGTCGCGAGCACCGCGTTGTCGCGGAACGACGCCGTCCGCACGGCGCCGGAATGCCCCCGCAGGGTCCACGCCGGGAACTGTCCGGAATCCGGCGCCGACGTGTCGAAGAGGGTGACGGTGCCGTCGTCGTGCGGCGCCGCGAGCAGCCGGCCGTCGGGACTGAAGCGCACGTTGTGCACGGCACCCGGCGCGGTTCGCAGTCCCGAGACCAGGGGCCGCGGCGCCGCGCGGTCGCTGACGTCCCAGATCCACATGGTGCCGTCACCGCTGCCCGCCGCGAGGAGCCGGCCGTCGCGGCTGAACGACACCGACGACATGTACTGCTCGGGCCCGGTGAGTTCGGCGCCGAGCTGCACCGGCGCGGAGCGATCGGTGAAGTCCCACAGCCGCACCGATCGATCGTCGCTCGCGGTGGCCAGTGTGCGCCCGTCGGACGAGATCGCGACTCCATAGATCGGACCGGCGTGACCGGGCAGGGCCCGGGAGATCGGCGTGTTCTCCGTCGCGACCAGTCGGGTGAACGCGTCGGCGTTGTCGGGCCGCATCTGCCAGGCCGCGAGGGACAACTGCGCCGCAGTCGTCGGATCGGTGTCCCGCAGGGCATCCGCCAACGCCACCACCTGCTGGAACTGGGCGGTGCTGCGCTCGTTCTCGGCACGGGACTTCGCCCCGAGCGCCATCGCACCCATCACGATGGCGACGACGGTGGAGAACGCGAGCGCGGCCATCACGGTCCGCTGCATCCACGCCTGTCGACGGACCTGCCGTTCCGACGACTCGAGGAAGTCCTCGGCCGCGGGCGTCAACGACGGCGCGACCGCCGCGATCCCACCGGCTTCCGCAGCGGCGGCGCTGTCCGCCCGGTTGGCCGCGTGTTCGGCCAGCAGGTCGAGACGACCACGGTGGTAGAGCAGACTGTGATTGCGGTCGGCGTGCTCCCAGTGCACCGCATCGGTCTCGACCTGCTGCCGCAGCGCCGAGTACGACCGGTCCTCCTGGATCCAGGTCTTGAGCCGGGGCCACGTGTCGATGACCGCGTCGTGGATGAGCTCGACATCGTCGCCGTCGACCACGAGGACCCGCGCGTTGACGAAGTGGTCGATGACGCGCCGCGCGGCCCCGGTGTCGTTGCTCTCGAACGCCACGAGCTGGCTCAGGGTCCGTCGGATCTTGACGTCGGTGCCGGTACTCGTGACGTACACGAGGTGGACCATCATCGCCCGCGCCAGGACGCGGCCCTGTTCGTCGAGCTGTCCCCAGGCGCGCTCGGCGGCCGCGGCGATCGAGCCCAACACTCCCCCGGTGGCCCGGTAGTTCGCGATCGTCAGCTGACCACCACGCCGCCGCTCCCACATCGTGTCGAGCAGGTGCGAGACGAGTGGCAGGACAGTGCCGCTGCCCTCACCGGCGGTCAGCACCCCGAGGTCGTTGAGGATCAGGTCGACCAGTCCCGGCTCCAGTTTGAGCCCGATCATCCGCGCCGGCTGGGTGATGACCTCGACGACGTCTTCCCGCAGCAGCGGCGACACCGCCTTGCTGCGCTGTTCCAGTGCTCGTGCGAGCACCGGGTAGGCGAGCGCCTGAGCGTAGAAGTCGGAACGCATCGTCGCGACCACCGACGCGGTCTCGGACGGCTCCGCGCCGGCACGAGCAGTGGCCGCGAAGTCCAGAATCGTGAGGAACCGCGCCCGCTCGCCCGGATCCGCGCACTGCGTGAAGAGTTCCTCGATCTGGTCGACGACGAGAAGAAGCTGGTTCGCCTGCATCCGAACCGCGGCTCGCGCGAGCGCGGACTCGATGTGCTGGTGGTCCGGCTCCTCCCCCCAGTCGCCGAGCTCCGGAACCGCGGTGACCAGTGCCGCGAGTGGATGGGCGCCGGGCGTGAAGACCACCGGCGCGAAGGTGGCCCTGCCGCCCTCGCGATCGTGACCCCGCAACTCCGGGATCAGCCCCGCTTGTACGAACGACGATTTGCCGACACCCGAGGCCCCGGTGACGACGACCAGTCCCTGGCCCTGTGCCGACAGCACCGCCCCGACGAGTGCACTCACGCTGTGGCGGCGACCGAAGAACAGCCGCTCGTCCTTCTCGCGGTACGGCGCCAGACCGCGGTAGGGACGCACACCGGCGGGCAGGGCGGGCGCCGACGACTCGGTGCCGGCGCCGGTCGCGCGTCCTTGCTGGACCGCGTTCGCGCTACGCCACCACGTCTCCCACTGACGCATCGAGAAGAGCCCGTCGGTCGGCGGCGGTCCCCCGTGGAGTGGTCGGGCCATCCGGATCAGCACCGCCAGCACCGGGCGCACGGATTCGAACGTGGCGGGCATTCGTTTGCCCGAACGCCAGTCGCTCACGCGCTGGACGGAAGCGGGCTTGTCGCCCCCCAACGACCGCGTCAGGGTGGATGCCTCCGTGACGACCTTCTTGAGCGGGGGGCCGCCCGCGGTCGCGAACAACAAACGCAGCTGGTCGGCGAAGAACAGCCGTGCCTGCGCACCGGACCGCTCCGCGTCCGGCGTCTGTCCCGTCTCGGACGTCATCGCCCGTGCACCCTCCCTCGGTCCCCGACCGCTTCCACCTATTCGACCTGTTTGCCGCTTCCGCGGGCCTGCGGAATTCCGCTGCGGATTAATTCCTCACCACCCGCGAACTGCGATGATAGCCCCAAATGCGGACCCTTCGGTTTTCCTGTAGGGCGAAGCGGGGCAAAGTCGACATCGACGCACAACGGCCCTGCGCCGGCGGCGCGGTCGCCGGTTGGGGCTGAGTTTGACGAGGGGTAGTCCCTGCCGGTGCACGCCACGGTGAAGGAGCGCGAGATGATCGAACGAGCGACGAGATTGACGGCGAAGACGCCGCCTGCAATCGCCGCAGGTCTGATCATCGGCGCAACAGTGGGCCTGATGGTGCTGTTGGGTGCGGCCCCCGCCGATGCGGCCGCGACCCTGTCGGGTGGGACTTCGACTTCGGTCGAAGCTCCCACCCACAGGTAAGGGCCCGTCGGGGGTCGGCGGGGGCAGCTCGGATTCCTCACCCCGCGTGACCGGCGGTAGGACTCAGTCCCGCCGGGCCGCGAGCACCGTCTCGTACAACTCTCGCTTCGACACTCCCGGCGACGTCTCCGCGGCGACCTGCGCGCACGCATCCTTGAGTCGGATCCCGTCGGCGACGAGCCGTTCCACCTCCGCGACGAGGTCCTCCGGATCCGCCGACACCGGCTGTGCACCCTCCAGAACGACGGTGATCTCACCACGCGCGCCGTCGATCGCCCATTCCGCGAGTTCGGCGAGGGTGCCGCGACGAACCTCCTCGTACGTCTTGGTCAGTTCGCGGCACACCGCCGCCCGGCGCTCGCCGCCGAGCACCGCCACGGCGTCGGCCAGACACGCGGCCAGTCGGTGCGGCGCCTCGAAGAAGACGCACGCGCGAGCCTCGGTGCGGAGTCCTTCGAACCACGTGCGTCGCTGTCCCTGCTTGCGCGGCGGGAACCCGTCGAAGCAGAACCGTTCCACCGGCAACCCGGACAACGCGAGCGCGGTGGTGACGGCGGAGGGACCCGGCAGACACGTCACCGGCAGGTCCTTCTCGACGCACGCCGCCACCAGTCGGTAGCCGGGGTCGCTGACCGACGGCATGCCGGCGTCGGTCACCAGCAGGACCGTCTTCCCCTCCTCGATGTCGGCAACGAGCGCAGGCAGCCGGGTGACCTCGACCTGGTCGTAGAAACTGACCACCCGACCGGTGATCGTGACTCCCAGCGCGGAGGCCAACGACTTGGTCCGTCGTGTGTCCTCCGCTGCGACGACGTCGGCGGAGCCGAGCGCCCCGCGCAGTCGTTCGGAGGCGTCACCGACGTCGCCCATCGGAGTTGCGGCAAGGACGAGGCGACCAGTCATGGGAGACAGCCTACGATCGACCCGTGACCCAACTGACGGACGAGCGCCCCACGCCGCCGTCCGGCAGTGTCCGCTCCGTGAGTCCGGCGCCGCTCGCGCCGGACCCGGACTTCGGTCCGACGGATCGACTGCGGGGTTGGGTCGTGTCGCTGGTGATCACCGCGCTCGCGGCGATCACCCGGTTCACGATGCTGAACTACCCGACCGACGCCGGCACGCCCGTGTTCGACGAGAAGCACTACGTGCCCCAGGGCTGGCAGGTCCTCACCGGCGGCGGCATCGAAGACAACCCCGGTTACGGCCTGGTCGTGCATCCCCCCGTCGGCAAACAGCTGATCGCGTTGGGCGAGGCGATCTTCGGCTACAACGCGTGGGGATGGCGGTTCGCGTCGGCGGTCGCCGGAACGATCCTGGTGCTGCTCGTGGTCCGGATCGTGCGGCGCATGGCCCGCTCCACACTGGTCGGCGCGATCGCCGGCCTCCTGATGATCGTCGACGGCGTGTCGTTCGTGTCGTCCCGACTCGGCATGCTCGACATCTTTTTGGCCCTGTTCACCGTCGCGGCCCTCGGCTGCCTTGTGGTCGACCGCGACCAGGTGCGCGAGCGGATGGCCCGGGTGCGGGCGGAGGGCCGGATCGGTGTCAGCGACCTCGGTCCTCGTCTCGGGGTGCGCTGGTGGCGGTTCGGAGCGGGGATCATGCTCGGACTCGCGTGCGGCACCAAGTGGTCCGGGCTCTACATCATCGCCTTCTTCGGCCTGCTCTGCGTGGCGTTCGACGTCTCGGCCCGGCGCGCGTACGGGGTTCGTCGGCCGTGGGTCGGGACGGCGGTCCGCGATATCGGCCCGTCTCTCTATGCGCTGGTGGTCGTCCCGATCGGCGTGTATCTCGCGACGTACTGGGCGTGGTTCGCGAGCGAGACCGGCGTGGACCGGCACGCGACGGGCAATCAGATCGGCACGGGCAGCACGTTCTCGTTCGTGCCCGATGCGCTGCGATCGCTCTGGTACTACAGCGCCAAGGTCCTCGAGTTCCATTCGGGACTGACGAATTCGGCGGGCAATCACCATCCGTGGGAGTCGAAGCCGTGGACGTGGCCGATGGGCCTGCGGCCGATGCTCTACTACTACGCCGAGGGCGAGCAGGTGTCCGGCTGCGGTGGCCCGACGTGTGTCAAGGCCGTCATGCTGATCGGCACCCCCGCGATGTGGTGGCTCGCGCTGCCTGTTCTCGCGTGGGCGATGTGGCGGACGTTCGTGAGCCGCGACTGGCGGTACGCGACGGTGCTCACCGGCTACGCGGCCGCGTTCCTGCCCTGGTTCGTCACCCTGGACCGGCAGATGTACTACTTCTACGCGGTGGCGCTCGCACCGTTCCTCGTCATGGCGATCGCCCTGATACTCGGCGAGATCCTCGGCACCGCGAAGGATTCCGCCGAACGCCGCGGCACCGGACTGCTCGCGGTCTGTCTGTACCTGGGCCTGGTGGTCGCGAACTTCGTGTGGCTGTGGCCGATCCTGACGGCCGTGCCGATCAGCCCGGAGTTGTGGCAGCAGCAGCTGTGGCTGCCGAGCTGGCGCTGACCTCCGGATTCTTCGTTCCCGCAAATGACGTCCGCACACGCGCACGGATCGGTAGTGTGCACCGAATGTCCAGGTTTCGGATATCCCTCGCCGGGACCGTGTTTGCCGTTGTCGCCATGCTGTTTCCGGCTGCCGCACCGATCGCGCAGGCGGATTCCGGCCAGGCGAGCCACCCGCGATACTCCGACGTCACGTCGGTGGGTGTGCACAACACGTTCGAGAAGCATCGCTACGCGTTCCTCGCGGACGCGTTGGACGCCGGCACGGGCATGATCGAACTCGACGTGTGGACCAACGCCGTCGGACCGGATTGGCGCGTGTCGCACTCGAATCCGGTGGGCAACGACAACAACTGTGCGGGCGCGACGTCGGCGGCACAGCTGCGGACCGGCCCGCGCGACCAGTTCCTCGGTGGCTGTCTCGCAGATCTGCGCGCGTGGCACGACGCGAACCCCGCGCATCCGCCGGTCATGGTCAAGGTCGAGATGAAGGACGGCTTCACCGCGCCGCTGGGCCGGGGTCCCCGAGAGTTCGACGCCCTGGTGCGCAGCCATCTCGGCGACGCGGTGTTCGGGCCGGCGGACCTCGCCGACCGAGCCGGATCGACGACCCTCGACGACGCCGTCCGCACCGGCGGCTGGCCGGACCGCAGCGAACTGAGCGGCAAGTTCCTGTTCGAGCTGATCCCCGGCACCGTGCAGGAAGTGAACCCCCTCGACCACTGGTGGACCGACCGGGCGTACGCGACCCACCTGCGCGACCTGGCACGCGTCGGCGGCCTGGGCCTGGCGACCGCGTTCCCGGCGGTCCACAAGGCGCAGCCCGGCGATCCCCGCGTGGCCCKGTACGACGCGGATCTGCGGCCGTGGTTCGTCGTGTTCGACGGTGACGCGAGCGCTTTCGCCGCCGACGGGATCGACATGCGCTGGTACCGGGACAACGGGTACCTGGTGGTGATGACCGATGCCCACAACGTGGCACCGGCACTCGACCCGGTCGCGCCGGCCGAGGACGCCGCGCGCGGGCGCGTCACGGAACTCGCGGCGCGTTCGGCGAGCGTCGTGTCCACGGATTGGACGCCACTTCCGCAGGTGCTGTCGATGGTCGTCGATCGGTCCTGACGGCCGGGCGGTCAGGTCCAGCGCCGACGGGCCCGCACCGACAGTCGCCGTTCCTGCCGTTCGGCGAGGATCAGCGGATCGCGGGCCAGGTCCCGGTACAGCGAGATGCACAGCCCGATCATCACGATCACGAAGGGCGCGGCGGCGATGATCGTCATGGTCTGCAGTCCGTTCAGCGCGTCGGCGCCCCCGGTCCAGAGGATCAACGCGGCGACACCACCGGTGAGCATGCCCCAGAAGACGACCACCCAGCGCGCGGGCGCGAGCGAACCGCGCTGCGACAGGGTGCCCATCACCATCGAGGCGGCGTCCGCCCCGGAGACGAAGAAGATCGCGACCAGGACCATCACGAGGACCGTCGTGATGCCGAAGAGCGGCAGGTTCTCGAGCATCCCGAACAGTTGACTCTCGGTGGTGTCGCGGCCGGCGAGGTCGATGCCTTCGCGTTGTTCGTTGATTCCGGCACCGCCGAACACCGCGAACCACAGCAGACTGACCAGGCTGGGGATCAGGATCACCCCCACGACGAACTGCCGGATACTGCGACCGCGGCTGATCCGGGCGAGGAACATCCCGACGAACGGGGTCCAGGAGATCCACCACGCCCAGTAGAAGATCGTCCACGACGACAGCCACTCCGCCGTCTCGGGATTGCTCGACGCCGCGGTGCGGGCGGACATCGCGGCGAGGTCGGCGGCGTAGTTACCGATGGTCGTCGGGATCAGGTTGAGGATCAGGACGGTCGGCCCGAGGACGAACACGAACACCGCGAGGATCAGCGCCAGCACCATGTTGGTGTTGGAGAGCCACTGGATTCCCTTCGCGACCCCGGACACCGCCGACGCGACGAACGCGAGAGTGAGGACGGCGACCACCGCGACGAGCAGCAGCGTGCCGACCTCGCCCATCCAGCCGACCACCTCGAGCCCGGATCCGATCTGCAGGGCGCCCAGTCCGAGGGACGCGGCGGTGCCGAACATCGTGGCGAAGATCGCGAGGATGTCGATGACGCGGCCGATCGGCCCGTCGCTCCGCCTGCCCAGCAGCGGGAAGAAGGCCGCACTGATCAGCTGCGGTCGGCCCCGCCGGTAGGTGCCGTACGCGATGGCCAGACCCATCACCGCGTAGATGGACCACGGGTGCAGGCTCCAGTGGAACATCGTGGTGGCCATGGCCGTTCCGACTCCGCCGTCGGTCCCCGGCGGCGGATCGACGAAGTGGGCCAGCGGTTCGGCCACACCGAAGAACATCAATCCGATGCCCATGCCGGCGCTGAACATCATCGCGATCCAGCTGACGGTGGTGAACTCGGGTTTCTCACCGTCCTTGCCGAGCGGGATGCGCCCGTACCGGCTCGCGGCGAGCCACAGGGTGAAGATCACGAACCCGGAGGCGGCGATGACGAACAGCCAGCCCAGGTTGGTGACGAGCCACTCGAGCATGGCGCCGGTGACCGATTCGAGGTTGTCGGGGGCTACGAGCCCCCATACGACGATGGCGGCGACGGCGCTCGCGGCCACGCCGAACACCACACGATCGGTCCCGGACAGCTCGCGTGCGCCTGCCATTCCTCACACGGTGCTCACCCGGACCGGCAAAAGCAAGCACCCGGGCGTCGTGGCGACGTCCCGGGTGCCTGTAGTAGACGGATCAACCGGCGGACAGCACGCCCCGCGAGTTCTTGCCGACCACCGCGTCGACGCTGAGCCGCCCGGCGCCGACACCCGCGATCAGCAGCGACGCGACACCGAGCGCGAGGACCAGTTCGAAGCCGCCGTCGCCGACGAAGATTCCCTTGTCGGCGTGGACGAGGAAGAACGCCCCGGCCATGTCCAGGAACAGCAGCACACCGGCGATGCGGGTTGCGAAGCCGATGAGCAGCGCGATACCGCCGACCAGTTCGATGGTGGCGGCCGCGATGGCGGAGACGTCGGCGAGCGGGATGTCCATGCCCGCGAACGCGGCCTGCGTGCCGTCGATGCCCCAGTCGAAGAACTTCTGCCAGCCGTGGGCGATGAAGATGACACCGATGCCGATCCGGGCGATGAGCAGGGTGGCGTCGCGGAATGCGGTGGAATTCATGAGGGTCCTCGGAGGTGGTGGGACGCGCGAGAAGAACAGGATCACGCGCTCTCGGGTAGTCCCACTCTGACAGGTTTAAGTTGAAGCGTCAACCAAACCGGGTCACGCCCCCCTCAGCGCCGTCGCCACGAACGCCGCGGCATCGGTGTCGGAAATCCCCATGCGGCGAATGGCTGCGACGTACTCCGTGGCTGCCTGCTGCGCCTTCGTCCGCGTCGGATCCCCGGATGCCGCGATGAACGAACCGAGCCGTCCGCGGGTTTCGATGACGCCGAGCTGTTCGAGCTCACGGTAGGTGCGGGCCACCGTGTTCGGCGCTATGCCCAGATCGGACGCGAGCTTGCGGACCGTCGGAATCTTGGCGCCGGCCACCAACTCCTCGTTCCGCACGAGTTCGAGGATGCGCACCCGCAGCTGCTCGAACGGCGGCGTCGTCGAGTCGTGGTCGATCTCGATGTCCACTGCATCCCTTTCATCGCCCTGCGGCCGTTCACGCTGGTTGAACTCACGGTAACGCGGCTACAGCGTCCCTGATCGGAATCGAGCCATTCGTCAGCATCAACGTGCGGCCGACCGCCCGAGGTGCGCGGCCGTCCGCACCGGGCTCCAGCAACGCCGCGATCACCGCCGCGACATCGGCGCGCGGAACGGTGCCGCGTTCGAGCGGCGGGTCGGTGAGCGTCACCTCCCCGGTCGGGTCGTCGTCGGTGAGCCCGCCGGGTCGCAGGATCGTCCAGTCCAGCCCCTCCCGCCGCCGGAGGTCGTCCTCGGCGGCCGTCTTCGCCGCCAGATACGCAGCGAAGACCTCGTCCGTACCCGGAGGCACGGGCTCGCCCGCACCGAACGAGCTGATCTGGACGAACCGTCTGACACCGGCCAGTTCGGCGGCGTCGGCCAGGAGAACCGCCGCACCGCGGTCGACGGTGTCCTTTCGTGCGACACCGCTGCCCGGACCCGCGCCCGCGGCGAACACGACCGCATCGGCGTCGTGCAGCAACTCGGCGACCTGGTCGGCCGTCGCCTGTTCCAGATCGACGATCTCCGGCAGGGCGCCCAGCGCGCGCACCGGCCCCTCGTGGTCGGGATTTCGGATCAGCGCCACCGCGCGGTCTCCCGATGCGGTGAGCAGTTTGGTCAGGTGCCGGGAGATCTTGCCGTGCCCTCCGGCGATGACGATGCGTCGACCTGTCATTGCGGACTCCTCGCATTCGATTCGACTCGGATTCGACATGCATACGCGTTCCCTGCCATTGTCCCCGTGCAGAATGGCTCTCATGGCGAAGACCGCAACGATTTATCACAATCCCCGCTGCAGCACGTCGCGGAACACGTTGAAGCTCATCGAGGAGGCCGGCATCGAGCCGACCGTCGTCAAGTACCTCGAGACGCCGCCGTCCCGCGACGGCCTGCGCAAGCTGCTCGACGACGCGGGCCTGCGCCCGAGCGAGGCGATCCGCAAGAAGGAGGCGCTGTACAAGGAACTGGGGCTGGCCGAGGCGTCCGAGGACGAACTGCTCGACGCGATGGTCGACAACCCGATCCTCATCGAGCGGCCGATCGTCGTCACCGACCGCGGCACCGTCCTGGCGCGGCCGTACGAGAAGGTGCGCGAGATCCTCTAGTTCCCGGTCAGTCCAGCGGACCGCGCGCGAGCGGACACGACATGCAGCGCGGTCCGCCCCGACCCGACCCCAGCTCGGACCCGGAGATGCGCAACACCTCGATGCCTGCCGCCTCCATCCGCGCGTTCGTCTCGACGTTGCGCTCGTAGGCAACCACGACGCCGGGGGCCAGCGCGAGGGTGTTGTTGCCGTCGTCCCACTGCTCACGTTCTGCGGTCACATGATCCAACCCGGTGTCGATCACCCGTAGCTTGCCGATCCCCATCGCGGCCGCCGCGGCGTCCAGGAACGGTTCCGGTCCCCCGATCCCGACGACGCCGTCCTCACGTCGAATAGTGAACGCCGACAAGGTGTCCCGCACCGCGGGATACATCACGACGGCATCCGAGTCGACCATCGTCAGTACGGTGTCGAGGTGCATCGACGCGCGCCGCTGCTCGATCGGTACAGCCAGGACGGTGTGCGCCAGCTCGTCCTCGAACACGCTGCGCGCCAACGCCTCCGCACCTGCCGGGGTGGTCCGCTCCCCCACCCCGACCGCGATGACCCCCGGCGCGAGCAGCAGGACGTCGCCGCCCTCGACGGGGGCGGTGTGGGACTCGTAGGCCCGCCGCACCCCACGAAACCGCGGATGGTGCGCGTAGATCAGGTCGGTCAGTGACGCCTCACGCACCCGCGCCGGCAGTGCGAGCGATGTGATCGCGACCCGGCCGCCGATCCAGAACGACGAATCCCGCGTGAACAGCAGGTTCGGCAACGGGTCGATCACGAAGTCCGCGCCGTGGTGCATCAGCCGCACGAGCGACGGGGTGGCCGCACCGGTCCCGATCGGCAACTCGTCGAACGTCATCCCGGACGTGAGGATCGTCGACAGCTCGGCGGCCGGGACGCCGCGCAGGTGCGCCGCCAGGTCCTGCGCCAGGACGTGCCCGAGTTTGCGGGGGTCGACAGCAGCCGAGATGCCCTGCATCCGGGCGGCGCCGCTGGTCGTGAGGGTCTCGGTGAGCAGGTCGGACACGAGCAGCACCTCGATGCCGCGGCCGCGTAGGACGTCCGCGAACGCGTCGTGCTCGTCCTGCGCACGATCCACCCAGGGCAGACCGTCGAACAGCAGTTGATCGTTGTTGCGGGGAGTGAGACGCCGTAGCTCGTCGCCGGGGCGATGCAGGAGCACCGACCGCAGCGCACCCACCTCGGTGTCGACACCCAGTTCGGACGGCTCCCGCACGCTCATGCGTAAACGGTAGTCCCGTGGACGACGGTCGGCACCCCGCACCCAGATCCTCGAGTATTGTTCAGGTTGTCGGCTCAGGGAAGGCGAGCACCGTGGACATGCCCGATTGGAACACCCGGGAACTCACGCCCGGACAGCTCTCCGAGCGCAGTGGTGTGGCGGTCTCCGCGCTGCACTTCTACGAGCGTGAGGGCCTGATCTCGAGCCGACGTACCAGCGGGAACCAGCGACGCTACAAGCGCGACGTGCTGCGCCGGGTGGCGTTCATCCGGCTGTCGCAGAAGGTCGGCATCCCCCTCGCCGAGATCCGCGACGCGCTCTCCACGCTGCCGGACGGCCGCACCCCGACGCGCAGCGACTGGGCGCGGCTGTCGAGCCGGTGGCACGCCGATCTCGACCGGCGGATCGAGCAGCTCACCAGGTTGCGTGACGACCTCACCAACTGCATCGGATGCGGGTGCCTGTCCCTCGCGAGTTGCACGCTGGCCAACCCGCACGACGAGTTGGGAACCGAGGGTCCGGGCGCACGGGTGATCGACGTCGAGATCGACTGACGCCCGGTCAGCCGTTGTCGAGCCGACGGTGGGCCTCGGCCCGGTCCCGCTCGACCACCTGTGACACCATCTGACGCACCAACAGCTCGATCTGGCTACCCACCAGCGGAATTCGCACTGTGGCCGTGCCGCGGACATCGAGCACGGAGCCGCTGGTGCCCGGACGTAGCGTGTATTCTCCGTCGATCGTGACGGGAATGCCGGTGGCGGACCCGGCGAGTGTCCCCGACGCCCGGCCGTCGTGCACGGCGCGCCACGTGTCGATCCGCTCCATCCGCATCTCACCGCGGATGACCTTGCGCACGAGTGCGGGGAACGTGTCGGTATCGACAGCCTCGGTCATCGTCACGGTGACGAGCGACTGCCCGTCGCCGTCGGACGTCCGGTCCACCCGCACCGATCCGCGCGACTGCGGCGGCATCCGCGAACGCCAGTAGCCCTCGTCGGTCAGGAGTGCGTGCACCCGGTCGACGGGGTGGTCGAAATCGGCCGAGAACTCGAATCGCTTCGGCATTCTGCCGACGCTACCGCACCGCTCAGGCGATCAAGCCCCGTTCGCGGGCCGCGGCCACCGCGGCCGTGCGGCTGTCGACCTCGAGCTTCGTGAACGCATGCACCAGGTGCGATTTCACCGTCGCCTCACTGACGAACAACTGTTTCGCAATTGCCCGATTGGACAGCCCCTCGGCCACGAGTGCCAGCACCTCGGTCTCCCGCGCGCTGAGGTCGGCGCGCGGTTGCTGCATCCGCCGGTAGAGCCGCTGCGCCACCTCGGGATCGAGCACCGTCTCGCCGCGAGCCGCCGCGAACACCGAGTCGATCAGCACGTGCGGGGCGGTGTCCTTGAGCAGGTACCCCGCGGCGCCCGCCTCCACGGCCCGCAGGATGTCGGCGTCGGTGTCGTACGTCGTGAGCACCACCACCCGCGGCGGGTTCGGGCGCGCCACGATCTCGGCGGTCGCACCGGCGCCGTCGATCCCGGCGCCCAGACGCAGATCCATCAGCACCACATCGGGTTTCGCGGTCGCGGCCAACGCCACCGCCTCCTCGCCCGACGACGCCTCGGCCACCACCTCGACATCGTCGTGCGACGCGAGCAGCGCGCGCAGCCCGGCGCGGACCACCGGGTGATCGTCGACCAGCAGGACCCGCACGACGCTCACAGGGGACGCCCGACGGGAAGTGTTGCAGCCACGGCAGTTCCGTCGCCCGGAGCCGATTCGACCACCAGTGTTCCTCCTAACAGTGCAAGACGATCGCGCATCGCCCGCAGCCCGAATCCGCCGGCCTCGCGTTCGTCGAATCCGATGCCGTCGTCGACGATGTCGAGACGTACCTCGTCGGTGGCGTACGTCAGGGTCAGCCGCACGCGCCGAGCATGCGAGTGCAGGCGCACGTTCGCAAGAGCGCTCTGCCCCACCCGCAACAACGCGACATCGTAGTCCATCGGCAGCGGGACCGGATCGCCGTCGGTGAACAGTTCTCCGACGATCCCGGTGTGCTGTTCCAGCTGCTCCAGCTGTCGCCGCAGCGCCGACTCGAGCGGCGCGGACTCGAGATCCGACGGCCGCAGCGCATCCACCACCCGTCGCGCCTCCACCAGGTTCTGCTGTGCCGTGTCGGCGATCTGGGTGAAGGTCGGGGCCGTATCGGTGCCACGCAGGCCCGCACGAGCCAGCAGAAGGATCGACGAAAAACCCTGTGCCAATGTGTCGTGGATGTCGCGGGCCAGGCGCGCGCGCTCGGCGACGGCGCCGGACTCGCGCTGCAACGCGACCAGTTCGTCCTGTGCATCGAGCAGCTCGCGGTGCGCGTCGGTGAGCTCGTCGACCAACTGCTGACGCTGCGCCGCCTCACGGGCCAACTGCTGGTACACCATCGCCATGCCCGCGGCCACAGCCGAACCGAAGGTCGGACCGAGGATGGACGCCACCGTGTTGCTGTCGCCGTGCAGCAGACTCGCGGCGATCGAGACGACCGTGAGCACCACGGTCGTGATCAGCGCCACCGGGACCGACAGCAGGTGGAAGCACAGGAAGAACAGTGCGAAGACGACCCACACGAAGTTGGGATTCGACGCCACCAGAGCCAGCCAGCCCGCCACCAGCACCGCCAGCCAGACCTGGCCCGTCGAGCGCTGCACGACACCGCGGCGGCGCACGAACGACACGCCGCCGATGTACCAGGCGAGCTCCGCGAGCGCTAGCACCAGAATCCAGGCCTCGTGCGCGCCCTGCGACACGAGGACCCGGCCGATACCCACCGCGAGAAGCAGAACGAACAGGACGTGGGCGCCGATCTGCATCGCGCGCAACACCGGCGCGACGCCACCGGGAAGGGACACGTCGTGGGTCTGCATTGCATTCACGCTAACACCGCGGCACCACCCGCCGCCGCCGTGAACCGCTGTCTCCAACTTTCGATGGACCGGCGAAGTCAACCGATGCGCGATGCCCCAACCACCCCCTTCACGCGAAGCTGGATGACATGTTCCTCAGCATTCGAGATCTCCGCTTCGCCAAGGGCCGATTCACCCTGATGAGTTCGGCGCTGTTCCTGATCTCCCTGATGGTCGTGATGCTGTCGGGGCTCACCACGGGACTGGGCAACCAATCGATCGCCGCGGTCAAGCACCTCGGCGCCGACAACTTCGCGTTCGGCGAGCCGGCCGACGGGCAGTCCCTGTCTTTCGGGGAGTCCACCGTAACCGAGCAGCAGCGCGACGCCCTCGCCGCGACCGCCGGTGTCGACGAGGCCGCCGTCATCGGAATCGCCCCCGTCCGGATCTCCGCGGGAGACCGTGAGGTCGCGGCCTCGGCGTTCGGTGTGGACGGACACTCGTTCGCCGCCCCCGTGCCGCTCGACGCCGCCTCGGTCGCGGTCGACGCCGACCTGGCGAAGGACAACGGCTGGGGCGTCGGGAGCCAGATCACCATCGGCGCCGACACCTTGACCATCAGCGCCCTCGTCGACGACTCTCTCTACAGTCACCAGCCGGTCGTGTGGATGAACCACGACGTGTGGACACAGCTCCCGGCCGCAGGCGGCAGCGACGGCACCGTGATCGCGATGCGCACCTCCGGCGGCTTCGACGCCGACAGTGCGGCAGCCGCCACCGGCACGTCGATCACCGACGAGGGCGGCGCCCTCAACGCGATCGGCTCCTACACGTCGGAGCGCGGATCCCTGCTGCTGATGCAGGCGATGCTGATGACAGTCAGCGCCCTCGTCGTCGGCGCCTTCTTCACCGTCTGGACCATCCAACGCAGCCAGGACCTCGCCATCCTCAAGGCTGTCGGCGCCTCCACGAAGTACCTGCTCAAGGACGCCCTCGGGCAGTCCCTCATCGTCCTGACGCTCGGCGCCGGCCTCGGCAGCCTGGCCGCCCTGGGACTGGGCACGATCGCATCGAAGTTCGTGCCGTTCACGCTGACCGTCTCGGGCACGCTCGTCCCGTTCGTCGCACTGATCGTGATGGGCATGATCGGCGCCACGGCAGCACTGGCCCGGATCGTCTCGATCGATCCGCTGACCGCGCTCGCGAACGCGCGCTGAGCCCGGCGTCCGACAGAACTCGAAAGGACCTCCCATGAGCATCTCGCTCCGCAACGCCGTACTGACCTACCCCGACGGAGACACCCGCCTGCGCGCCCTCGACGACGTCGACCTGGACGTGAACCGCGGCGAACTGGTCGCCGTCACCGGGCCATCGGGCTCGGGAAAGTCGAGCCTGCTCGCGGTGGCCGGACTGCTGATCTCGCCCGAGTCGGGCACCGTCGCGATCGACGGCACCGACGTCACGGGCCTCGATCGCGCAGCGCGCACCGACATGCGCCGGGAGAAGCTCGGCTTCGTCTTCCAGCAGTCGAACCTGCTGCCGTCGCTCACCGCGACCGAGCAGCTGCAGATGATCACGCACCTGAACGGCGGTTCGGTGCGCGAAAGCCGCAAGCGGGCCCGGGAACTCCTGTGCAGCCTCGGACTCGAGGGCCAGCTCGACCGACGCCCGAACCAGCTCTCCGGCGGCCAGCGTCAGCGCGTCGCGATCGCCCGGTCGATCGTGAACGATCCCGCGGTCCTGTTGGTCGACGAGCCGACGTCGGCGCTGGACGAGGAACGCAGCCGCGAGATCGTCGCGCTGCTCGCCGAGCTGAGCCGCGAGCGTTCGGTCGCGACGGTGATGGTGACGCACGATCTCAGCCAGTTGGACCTGGTGGATGCCGCCTACGAGATGCACAGCGGTGCATTGCGTCCCCGCGGCGCTGGGATCGCTACAGCTACAGCTACAGCTACAGCTACAGCTACAGCAGCTTACTGAACTGGTCGTTCGCCTTCTGCATCACGAACTCGTACGGCGGAGCGAACTTTCGCGCCCACCAGTAGCCGAATCGGATGTCGTTGGACGTGTACACCAGATACCGGTTCTTCTCGATTCCGGCGATGATGCAGTCGGCGACCTTCTCCGGAGTCACGGCGCGCTTCTCGAATCGGTGCGTGAGCTTACGGATGCGGGGATCGTCGCGGTCCACACCGGCAATCTGCACAGTGCCCACCAACGGCGTCTTCACGCCACCGGGCACCACCAGGCTCACGCCGATACCGTGCCGCTTGAGATCGAACCGCAGGACCTCGGACACCCCGCGTAGACCGAACTTGCTGGCGCTGTAAGCCGCGTGCCACGGCAGCGCCAGCAGGCCGGCGGCCGACGACACGTTCACGAGGTGTCCGCCGCGCCCGGCCGCGATCATCGGGGGCACGAACCGCTCGATGATGTGAATCGGGCCCATCAGGTTCACGTCCACCATCGACTTCCAGTGGCGATGCTCGAGATTCTCGACGGTGCCCCAGGCCGAGATGCCCGCGATGTTCATGACGACGTCGAGGCTGCCGAACTGTTCGTGGATTTCGTCGGCGAACGCGGTGACCGCGTCGAAGTCGGACACGTCGAGGGCCCGCGAACACTCGATGGTGCCGCCGGCGTGCTCGCAGAGGCCGACGGTCTCCTCGAGTCCCACCGCGTCGATGTCGGTGAGGAACAACCGGGCACCTTCCGCGGCCGCCGCGAGAGCCGTGGCCCGACCGATTCCGCTGGCCGCCCCGGTGATCAGGCACTTCTTACCGTCGAGCGTCTTGATCGCCATCGCCTGCAGTTCCCCGCCTTCGATCGGTTCAGGTTCAGTCCGTTTCGGCAGTGTACGTGGCGCACACCGGAATCGGCGCCGGACGATCTGCGGCGCCGATTCGGGCAGGTTCGGTGGAGCCGCGTCAGAGACGCTGCGCCATCTCGTCCTGGTAGTCGCGGATGGTCTTCTCGAGCCCCTCCGCGTCCTCGGGACGACCGTGGCTGCGGGCCTCGTCGGCCCGGTCACGCAGCACGTGAATCGCCCGGCGCAATTCGTTGTCGCTCATTCTGCGGTCCATGCCTCCCAGTTTCCCCGTCGCGGGCGCCATTTTCCAGGCGTCGCGCGCTGGTGGTAGCGATTCGAGACCAAGCGGTTGGCCGTGAGCTACCACAAGGTTATTCGTATGCCAAGGCAGCGTTCCACCGTCCCGAACGGCGCCACGGCGGCAGGTTTCGAACGATTGATCAATCAATACATTCGAGCTACCCGCCGGTTATCTCCGGTGTTAAGATCGTCGCGATGTCTGACTTCGCCGCACGGCTCAACAAGCTCTTCGAAACCGTCCATCCACCGGGCCGGAAGCCGCATACCAATGCGGAAGTGGCGAACGCCCTCATCGCGGACGGCCACAAGATATCCAAGCCGTACATATCGCAGCTGCGCTCCGGCCAGAGAAGCAATCCCTCGGACGAGACCGTCGCGGCCTTCGCGAAGTTCTTCAAAGTGAAGCCGGCGTACTTCTTCAACGACATCTACGCCTCGAAGGTCGACCATGACCTCGAACTGGTCACGCAGCTCCAGGGCTACGGGCTGCGGCGGCTGGCGACCCGGGCATTCGATCTGTCCGAGGAATCGCAGACGCTGCTGACCACGCTCGCGGAGAAGCTGCGGGCGGCGGAAGGCCTGCCCGAGATCCCGCCGGACGCCTCGCGCTGACGGAACCTGCGGTACGCGACACGAGAAGTACCGGAACACGAAAGAGGCCCTCTCCCGAAGGAGAGGGCCTCTTCATTGTGGAGCTGAGGGGAATCGAACCCCTGACCTCTTCGATGCGAACGAAGCGCGCTACCAACTGCGCCACARCCCCGAACCACGATCCGCTTTCGCTGACCGCTCGGCAACTCTAACAGGACATGCTCCGAGATAACGAATCGCCTGGCCAGCGGCAAAAAATGGTCGAAAACGGCAGGGCGCCCGATCACCGTGGTGATCGGGCGCCCTGAAGCCGGAAGGGGAATTTGCCGGGAAATCACTGCCCGGACGCGCGCCTCATACCGTCGTCGCGGTAGGACACCTCGTAGTCGTCGTGCCGGCCACGGTCGCCACGCTCGACGAACTCCGCGTCGTAGTGGTCGAGATGATCGAACGCCGGGTCACCGTCGTCGACCTCGAGAACCACAGCGCCGGGCCGGCGCAGCCGCGCCGGGACCAGTCGCAGCTCCTCGTCGGAGTCCGATTCGACGCCCAGTCGCGAACGACCGAGGCGGGCCATGCGGCGACCGCGGATCTCCTGCTCGAGATGGACCTGCCGACGCAGGTAGGCGAGATAGCCCACGAGGGCGACCACCGAGAAGGCGGAGACCCACCACATCACGGGGGTCAACGCCACGGCGAGCGCGGCCGTCAGGATCGTCGCGAATATCAACCCGAGCACCGTGCGCTGACGGAACTGGTACCGGGCCGCGCTGGCGATCGCGTCGGCCTCGGGATCGAATCCACCCCGGCCGCGCCGATTCGGGACGTAGTCCCGGGCTGTGCCGCGCGTGCGGTCGATCGCATCGTCCATCATGCTCTCGTCGGCGTGAGCGTCCATTCGATCCTCCGCATCCGTGCCGTATGAGTCGTCGCCGTAGGTGTCACCGCGCAGCCGTACCGACGCCGGGCGCCAGTTCGGATCGCTCCGATGTCCGGCCGCGGGCCCGCGTGCCGGGCGTTCCGCGTCGCCACGATGCAGCACTCGAGTCGCGAGCGCCGCATCCGTCGTCTGCCGGATCCGGGGCCGCTTGCTGACAAGCATCGGAACAAGGACGAACAGCCAGACGGCAACCAGCGCGATCCAGATGATCGAGGAACTCGGCATACCGACGACCTCCTCCCATTCGTCTACCAGCACTGATGACGCCAATGACCTGCTCAGGCTAGTGGCATCCGCACCGTTGCCGTCGCAGGCGCGCCGACTCAGGTTTCGCAGGTGTCACACCCGTCACTCGATTATCACCTCTCGAGAAGGAAATTGCAGCCTCGAGATTCAAGTGAGCCCAAGACCACTCCCCGCATACCCGCGTCGCCGCCGGCACTCGGCCGCCTGCGACGCCGCCCGATACGGACCCCGGCGACCGACTGCGCCCGGCGCCCGAACCGGGCCGGCGCGTGGGCACACACCCGGACCCGCCTTTTCCCGACCGTTCACGCGAAAGTGATAACAGCGACAATTCGCCGTCGAAACAGAATCGTTAGCGTCTCTTTATCAAATTTGAGAAAACAAGTCGCCAAAACCTTACGGATCAGTGACAGAGAACCAATACTGCAACCGGGCGTCCACGATTGTCGTAGTCGTCCCGAACTCTGCCCGAGGCCGGCGCGCTCCGGTCGCGAACAATCGAAGACGAGGAATTCCCATGCACGTGAATCACCGGTCTTTTCTTCGCCGCAGGCTTACGCGATCCGCTTCTGCCGTCATTGCCGGAGCAGCCGCCGTGATGCTCACGGTTTCCGTCGGTTCCGCGGGCGCCGAAGCCACATTCCAGCAGGACACCTCCGCCCACGCCGTCAGTTTCGACGGCTGGGAGCTCCACATCGACCAGACCGGTCAATCGCTCAACAGCGTCGCCCCGCTGTCCGGCAATCAGTTCACGCGCGACATCTTCGCGAGCGGACGAGCGCTCGCGACTGTCAGCGGTAACGGCGGCTCCCCCTACACCGGCGGCGTGCTCGAGGTGGGATACCAGATCGGCTACCAGGCCGACGTCTCCAACGGTGCCGTCATCACCGGCAATGCCGGGCTGACCCCGGGCGTGGTCTACATCCCGGAACAGGCGGAGACCGTGCACCTCACCGCGGACCCCAACATCCCGCCGGTCGTCGACCTGTTCAACGGTCAGGCACTCGAGCTGGGTATCGAGACCCCGGTCGAGGGCAACCTGTCCACGCAGGTCGCGCCAGGCACCATCGCGACGGTTCCGGTGCAGAAGAAGGAGTGCAAGTCCACCCAGTGCGCCATCACGCTGCGTGATGTCCATCTCGAGGTCAACCACGCCCTCGGCTCGGTGTCGGTCCGCTCCTACGCCATCTTCACGGCATCCACCGATGTCGCGGACGACGTCGTCGTCAGCTACGGTCCGCCGGTCATCGTGTGACCTGTGGCCGAACGGCCTCGTCGGGCTCGGGCCCCGGCGGGGCCGTTCGGCTGTCCGGGCGCTCGCCCATCAGCTCCAGGTGGCCCGTCCGGCCCGCACCAGACGATCGGACACCGAACCGGGTACCTCCTCGACGGTCATCGCGACCAGCAGATGATCGCGCCACTGACCGTCGACGTCGAGGTACCGCCGCAGCAGTCCCTCCTCGCGGAAACCTGCATGCCGCAGTACCGCCTGACTCGCCAGATTCTCCGGACGAACGGTGGCCTCCACCCGGTGCAACCCCATCGGACCGAAGCAATGGTCGAGCCCCAGCGCGAGTGCAGCCGTCGCGATGCCCTGCCCGCCCACGTCCTTCGAGACCCAGTAACCGATCCACGCGGACGACAGCGCACCGCGGACGATGTTGCCGACGGTGATCTGACCGCACATGCTGCCGTTCAACTCGATGGCCATCGGCAGCATGCGACCTTTGCGGGCCTCCGAGCGAAGACTCGAACACAACCCCGGCCACGCCGTGATGTGATGCCGGTCCGCCCAGGGAGCCTGACCGGTCGGCTCCCACGGCTCGAGGTGTTCCTGGTTGGCGATGCGGAGCCGACTCCACACGGCAGCATCCCGCAGACGAACGGGCCGCACCGTCACGCGACCGCCGACAACCCCCAACGGTCCGAGCCGAGCCGGCCACCCCGGATGCACAGACACGGTTCTTTCAGCCCCGCTGCGCAAGGAAAGCGACTTCCACCTCTTCACCGGCGCGAACCTCAGTGACGTCCGGTTCGACGAGAACGAGGCAGTTGGCCTCGGCGAGCGTCGCAAGCAGGTGTGACGACGCTCCGGGCGCTCCGCCGAGCGCCTGCACGAGGTACTCCCCCGTCGACTCGTCACGCATCAGCTGGCCGCGCAGGAATCCCTTGCGATTGGCGATGGATGTGATCGGAGCGACCGTGCGGGCGGTGACGATCCGGCGCATGGGCTGACGGCGCCCCAGCGCGATCCGGATGAGCGGCCGCACCATCACCTCGAACACGACGAGCGCGCTCACCGGATTGGACGGCAGCAGGAAGGTCGGGACCTCGTCGCGCCCCAGCTGCCCGAAACCCTGGACCGAACCCGGGTGCATGGCGACCCGCTCGACCTCGAGGTCACCGAGATCGGCCAGCGCGTCCCGGACCTCGTCCGACGCCCCACCACCGACCGCGCCCGCGATGACGACGATCTCGGACCGGATCAGCTGGCCCTCGACGACCTCTCGCAGTCGGCGCGGATCCATCGTCGCGATGCCGACCCGGTTGACGTCGGCGCCGGCGTCACGCGCCGCGGCCGCGAGCGCGTACGAATTGACGTCGTAGACCTGGCCCGGTCCCGGGGTGCGGTCGATGTCGACCAGTTCCCCGCCCACCGAGATCACCGACAGACGCGGCCGCGGATGCACCAGGACCTTGTCGCGGCCCACCGCGGCCAGCAGGCCCACCTGCGCGGCGCCGATGATGGTGCCCGCCCGCACCGCGACATCGCCCGGCTGGACGTCGTCACCGGCCCGGCGGACGTAGTCACCGGAGCGGACCGGCTTGTAGACCTTGACTCGGGCGTGGCCGCCGTCGGTGCGGTCCATCGGCAGGACCGCGTCGGCGAGGGTCGGCAGCGGAGCACCGGTGTCGACTCGGACGGCCTGACGCGGCTGCAGCCGGATCGGCTGACGCGAACCCGCCGTCACCTCCCCGACCACGGGAAGGGTGAGTTCGGTGGGCTCGCCGTCCTCGCCGCGGATATCGGTACCCGCGGCGAGAACGTCGACACTTCGAACTGCGTAGCCGTCGATCGCGGCCTGGTCGAAGCCTGGCAGTGGCCGTTCGGTCACCACTTCTTCGGCGCACAGCAATCCCTGTGCCTCGGAGATCGCCACCCGGACCGGCCGGGGCGCCACCGCGGCAGCAGTCACTCTCGACTGCTGCTCCTCAACCGAGCGCATGTGGTTCCTCGTCCTCCCGACCCTGTCGACCCGACCGCGTACTGCTGACGTCTACTCGCCGGCCGGCTTCAGCCGCTCGACCAGCCATTCGCGCAGCGAGGGGCCGTACTCCTCGCTGTTCAACGCAAAGTCAACCGCAGCACGCAGGTAGCCGCCGGGATTTCCCAGATCGTGTCGAGATCCGCGGTGGACGACGACATGCACCGGGTGTCCCTCGGCGATCAGCAATGCGATCGCATCGGTGAGCTGCAACTCACCACCCGCACCGGGAGTGATCCGGCGCAGCGCGTCGAAGATCGCACGATCGAGCAGGTAGCGACCGGCCGCGGCGAACGTGGAGGGAGCGTCCTCCATCGCAGGCTTCTCCACCATGCCGACGACCTTCAGGACATCCGGGTTGGTGGCATCCGGGACGGTCTCGACGTCGAACACGCCGTAGGCGCTGACCTGGTCCTTCGGTACGTCGATCGCGCACAGCACCGAACCACCGCGCTTCGCACGAACCCGCGACATCGTCTCGAGTACGCCGCGCGGCATCACGAGATCGTCGGGCAGCAGGACGGCGATCGCATCCTCGTCGTCGTCGAGGACGGCCTCGGCACACCCGACGGCATGCCCGAGCCCGAGCGGCTCCTCCTGCACGACGGAATCGACCTCGAGCAGGCCCGGAGCCTTCCGCACCTTCTCGAGCAGGTGGTACTTGCCACTGGCTTCGAGCTTGCTCTCGAGCACCAGGTCCTCGACGAAGTGAGCAACGACACCGTCCTTGCCCGGCGAGGTCACGATGACCAGTCGGTTCGCTCCGGAGTCGGCCGCCTCCCCCGCCACCAATTCGATGCCCGGGGTGTCGACCACCGGGAGTAACTCCTTCGGAACAGTCTTCGTGGCAGGTAGGAACCGCGTTCCCATCCCTGCAGCGGGCACAACCGCCGTCCGAAAGCACCTGTTGTCGTTGGTGACGGCATCTGTCATAACTCACCACCCTATCCACCGGCCCCCGCGGCCGGTCGCACGATCCTATGGTGRCGATCATGAAATCGCTGTCCAAGACCGAATGGCGGAGCCACATCCTCCGGGAACGCCGAGCTGTGGACGACCGAACCCGAGTCTCGGAGGACGCGTCCTTGGTCTCGTTCGTCACATCCGCCGTGTCGACTCTGGCAGGGGCACGACCCGATCTCACGGTGTGCGCGTATGTCCCCGTCGGCACGGAGCCCGGGTCCGTCGACATGCTCGAGGCCCTCCGGCAGGCGGGATCGCGAGTGCTGGTGCCGGTTACCGGCGACCCCGGCCCCCTTGCGTGGGCCGAGTTCACCGGCCGCGACCACCTCGTCGCGGCCGGCTACGGGCTCCGCGAACCGAACGGCCCCGTTCTGCCGTCGGCCGAGGTCGGCGCCGCTTCGGTGGTGTTCATACCGGCGTTGGCAGTGGACGAGCACGGTGTCCGACTCGGTCGCGGGGCCGGCTTCTACGACCGGACGCTCGGGCTCGCGGATCCCACGGCGGCGTTGGTCGCCGTGGTCCGGGACAGCGAACTGGTGGCCGGACTGCCCGCCGATCCGCACGATGTCGCGATGGGGTGGGCGCTCACGCCGGGGCGTGGCCTGGTGCGCCTCGCCGCGCGCGATACCGAGGATCCGGGGGCTGCGCAGGAATAGGCATCTGGTTCGCACTGTTGGCACTGTCGACTGTAGAGTGCCAACACCTGCGGTTTGACTACACAATGCGGAGGAACCCAGTGCCCACCTATTCGTACGCCTGCACCGAATGCGACAACCGGTTCGACATCGTGCAGTCGTTCACCGACGACACCCTGACCGTGTGCCCGGAGTGCTCCGGCAAGCTCCGCAAGCTGTTCAACTCGGTCGGCATCGTCTTCAAGGGCAGTGGCTTCTACCGCACGGACAGCCGCGGCGGATCGAGCACGGCGAGCGAGCCCGCAAAGAAGTCCGAGTCTTCCTCGTCTTCCTCGACTTCGTCGTCCTCGGCTGCACCCGCGCCGTCCAGCGCCCCCGCCGCCGCCAGCTGACCAGGGGTCGGTCTGTCCACAGCCCGCCGCTCATCCACAGGCGGGTTCGCGTCGCCGTCGTGACGGGATCGGGTCTCCGCACCCCGGCCTAGCCTTCCCGTCATGCTGACCATCCCGTTTCGCCGACGCGTGTCCGACCGCAACGGACCGCTGGCCCCGACGCTCGGTGACCGACTCGGCCGGATGACGCGTCCGGGCTGGGCACGAACCGACGCCGCGCGGCGCACCACCGCGGTGGTGCTCGTCGTCGCCGCGGGGATACTCCTGGTCCGGGGCAATCCCGATGATGTCGGTGAACCTGTCGTCGTCGCTGCCCGGGACCTCACACCCGGCCAAGTCCTGTCCGACGACGACCTGCGCACGGTCGATCGCCCCGGAGCCGACACCCCTGCAGGCTCCGTCCCCGCACCAGATGCCGCACTCGGACGCACGGTGTCGTCGCCCGTCCGGGAGGGCGAGATCCTCACCGATGTCCGACTCCTGGGTCCCCGCCTCGCGGAGGCCGCCGTCGGATCCGCCGACGCACGGATCGTGCCCGTGCGACTGTCCGACTCCGGACTCGCCGCGCTCATCCGTGAAGGCGACCGGGTGGACGTCCTCACCGTCGACCAGTCGCGGCAGACCACCGACTCACGACCACCCTCGGCAGAGATCCTGGCCTCCGGCGCCACCGTCGTCCTGGTGTCCCCGGAGCGGTCATCGGGAACCGAGCGACGGGATCGCGTCGTGATGCTGGCGCTTCCGGCCCCCGCGGCGGGCGCGGTTGCCGCGGCGTCGCTGACCGATGCGATCACCGTGACGCTGCACTAGAGGCGCACGGCGCGCCGGTCCCGGCCTCTCTGAACTAGTCTCGACACGACCTCGAGACACCGACATCAGAGGGGATCCATATGCTGAAGGGGTTCAAGGACTTCCTGCTCCGAGGAAACGTTCTGGATCTTGCCGTCGCCGTTGTCGTCGGCGCGGCTTTCACGGCGATCGTGACCGCGTTCACCAACAACATCATCAATCCGCTCGTGGCCGCAGTCGGCGGATCCGACGAACTGGGCTGGGGCTTCCCGGTGATTCCAGGCAACGACGCGACGTTCGTCGACGTCGGCGCCGTGGTGACCGCGATCATCAACTTCGTCATCATCGCCGCCGTCGTGTACTTCGTGCTGATCGTGCCGGCGAACGCCGTCAAGGCTCGCTTCGCGACGGAGAAAGAGGACACGAAGGCCAGCGAGGCCGATCTCCTCATCCAGATCCGCGACATCCTCGCCGAGGGACGGATCGGCGAGGCAGCCGACTCGATCGATCCGGACGGCAAGCACTCCCGCGTCCCGGAATAGCCCGTTCCGACCCCGTTCCGTCCTGTTTCCCTGGGAAACGCGACAGCAACATCATCACCACTCGAGCCCGCCCGGTAATAACCGGGCGGGCTCGAGTGCTGTCAGCGAACCCCGTTGGAAGTCAGGCGATTCGGAGTGCTCAGAGAACCAAGGGCTTGCCGAACGTGGTGACGACGTCGCCGGCGGCGCTCTTGACCGTCACGTACGGCCGGATCGTCACCGGACCGACGACGCCCGTGGCACTGCCGTGAGCATTCGCGAACTGGATCTCGGTGGCCGCGCCGTCGAACTTGCCCTTGGCAACCTCGACGGTCTTCACTCCCCCGCCCGGCGCGAGCTCGAGATCCAGGCTCGGACCGAACGCGACCGACACGCCCGCACCACTCGCCTCGAGCTTGGGGACGAAGTTCATCTCGAGCTTGCCGCCCAGCGAGACCGGGTACGCGACCTGGTAGCCGGCGACGATCTCGCTGCCCTTGTACTTGTCGGCGCCGGAACCCTCGATCTTTTCGGCGGCCCTAAATCCGAACGGCCACCGGGATCACTCCAATTGCGCCGAAAGCACTCGGACTTCGGCATTTCCGAGCGGATCCCGGCCGAGATTGGACGGACCGGTCGCCCGGCCGCCAGACGCCAGTTCCCGTCGAAACGGGTTCACCATACGAACATTTGAACCGGTCAGTTTGTAAAGGCAGTTCGACGGCGTAGCCAATCCCTTCGGACCAAGATCGCTATGGTGCATCACACCCCCTCAACTGGGAAGGGGCCGAAATCACGCTGCGCATTGCGTGTGAGCTGATCCGGCGGCCGACGACCGATGCAACGCGGAACGCTCACCGCGCACACGAGAATGCGCCGGGTATGCGTGATGAATCACACATACCCGGCGCATTCCGGACTATTCCGAAAACAATCTATTGATTGAACTGAAGGTGGCGCGTCAGCCGTGGTGAGGGGGTACCTGACGCCGCAGCCATTCGTCCTGACCACCACTCGACGTCGAGGCCCCGTCGGAGGACCGTTCGTCCGAAGTCTGCTCGGGCAGCACGGTACCGAAGATGGCCTCGAGTCGGGCCCGGTCGACTCGCGACCGCCCACGAGGCCCCGACGTGGCCTTCGCCTCCGACGTCGACCCGGTATCCGTCTCGTCCGACATGGCTGGGGTGTGCACCCTTCCTACTCGTCGATGCTCGACAGCTGCCCGATGACGTGGCTAGCCAACGGAGTCAGCGTCGCCATCCCGTCGCGCACCGCGGCCCGCGAGGACGCGAGATTGACCACGAGGGTGCTGCCGGAGATCCCGACGAGTCCCCGCGAGATGACCGCATCCACAGCGCCCGCCGCGAGCCCGGAAGACCGCAGCGCCTCACTGATTCCCGGCAGCTCCCGGTCGAGGACCTCGGCGGTGGCGTCCGGCGTCACGTCACGCGGCGAGACGCCCGTCCCGCCGACCGAGATCACCAGGTCGACACCACCGATCACCGCGGTGTTGAGAGCGTTGCGGATCTCCACCTCGTCGGCGGTCACGGCAATCGTGGCATCCACCAGGAATCCGGCTTCGGTGAGCAGTTCGGTGACGAGCGGCCCCGTCGAGTCGACATCGCCGTGTGCGGTCCGATCGTCGACGATCACGACCAGCGCTCGTCCGGCCAACGGTGCTTCGAGTTCCATGGTCCCTACCGTAATGGCCGCATCCGAGTCAGTCGGGACCCGGCGGAGAATCCGTGTCAGCACCGGACGGTTTCCGGTCATCATCATCGTCCACCCGTGGTCGGCGCGGTGCCGAGCTGGACGTCGACCGTCTTCGAGTTACCCGAGGCGTCCTGATACGTCACGGTCACCTTGTCACCGGGCGCGTGGGAGCGGATCGCCGCGATCAGCGAGTCGCCACTCGTGATGATCCGGTCGTCGACCTTGGTGACGACGACACCCTTGGGGATGCCCGCCTTCTCGGCCGGGCCGCCCGCGGTGACGTCGACGACAGTCGCGCCGCCCGTGGACTCCTTGGCCGAGACCTGCACGCCGATGATCGCCTGCGTGGCCTTGCCCGTCTTGACCAGTTCGTCCGCGATAYGGCGCGCCTGGTCGACGGGGATCGCGAAGCCGAGGCCGATCGAGCCACCCTGGCCGCCGGCGGTCGCGATCGCGGTGTTGATGCCGACGAGCTGGCCGTCCATGTTCACGAGCGCGCCGCCCGAGTTGCCGGGGTTGATCGCGGCGTCGGTCTGGATGGCGTCGATGACGGTGTTCTGGTTGCCCGTCTCACCGGTGGTCGACACCGGCCGGTCGAGCGCCGAGACGATACCGGAGGTGACGGTGCCCGCGAGTCCGAGCGGCGAACCGATCGCGACGACCTGCTCACCCACCTGAATGTTCTCGGAGGTGCCCAGTTCGACGGGGGTCAGACCCGACTTGCCGTCCGCCTTGATGACCGCGATGTCCGAGGTCGGGTCGGTGCCGACCAGCGTGGCCGGCGCGGTGGTCCCGTCGGCGAACGCGACCAGCAGCTTGCCGTCCGGCCCGCCACCGGCAACCACGTGGTTGTTGGTCATGATCAGGCCGTCGGACGAGATGACGACGCCCGAGCCCTCGCCCTCGCCGCGGGTTCCGGCCACCTGGATCTGCACCACGCTCGGCAGCACCTTGTTCGCGACCGCCTCGACCGAACCCGCCGGCGCATTGGACGCCGGACTGGTCTCGGGCTTGGGGACGTCGAGCGCATTCGAGACCGGAGCATTGCTGCCACCGTTCGACGACGTGGCGATCGATCCGACCGCCCCGCCGATGCCGCCGCTCACCAGCGCGAGGGCGATTGCGCCGGCGACCAGCGCGGACCGACCCGACTTGCGCGGCTCGGTGTGCGACGGCGCCCCGGTCGTGGGCAGCGTGCCCGTCGTGCCGATGCCCGGAATCTGCTCGGTGGGCTGGTAACCGGCCTGGTATCCGCGCTGGGGGTAGCCCGAGCCGGGTTGTCCTGCGCCCTGGTAGCCCTGGTTCTGGGGGTTCTGGGAGTAGTAGCCGCCACCCGAACGCCACTGGTCCTGCGGGCCGGGCTGGTGTCCGGCCTGGTAGGGCGCACCCTGCTGGGGATCGCCGTGTCGGGGAGTTCCCTGGTTGGGATTGGGGTCGCCGTGGGGGTTACGGTCGTCGGTCATCGCACCGCCTTCATTCGTGACCGCCGGGGATGGGGCGGTCGCAGTGTCTCGATCGGTGGTCGATCCGCTGCCGCAGAAGCCGAGAAACTGCAGCGGCGATCCGACTCACCGAGATCCCGGATCCGGTCCGGTCGCTGAATCCAGATTGCCCGGCACGGCTGAGAAGCCGCTGAGACGCTGCTTTCAGTTTCCCGTGTTCCTGACGAAGTGGCCAGGATCACATCCCGGACGTTCGGATCAGCGGCTGTCGGCCTCGGGTTCGCCCGGCAGGACGATTCGGATACGGGCACCGCCTCGGTCGGACGTCTCCACCGCGATGGTGCCGCCGTGTTTGACGACCACCTGCCGGACGATCGCCAGGCCGAGACCCGATCCGGGCATCGAACGTGACACCGTCGACCGATAGAACCGTTCGAAGACCAACTCCCGATCCTCGAACGGGATGCCGGGGCCAGCGTCGTCGACGACGAGTTCGAGCAGGCGGTCACCGATCTGTCGCATCGTGACCTGCACACGCTCCCCCGTCGGACTCCACTTCGCGGCGTTGTCCAGGACGTTGAGGACGGCCCGCGAGAGCCCGGCCTGGTCGCCGTAGATGAACCACGGAGTGGTGACGGCTTCGAAGTCGATCTCGTTCCGTCGGCGACGGGCCTTCTCCAGGGACCGCTCCACGACCTCGCTGAGATCGACCAGCTCGAAGACGGTCTCGGGGGCATCCTCGCGCGCGAGATCCACCAGGTCCCCGACGAGCGTGGAGAGCTCCTCGATCTGGRCTACGACGTCGGCGCGCAGGTCCGCCATGTCCTCGGCCGGAATGCTCGGAGCCCCCGGGCGACTCGATGCGATGAGCAGTTCCATGTTGGTCCGCAACGAGGTGAGCGGGGTACGCAGCTCGTGTCCGGCGTCGGCCACGAGCCGACTCTGCCGGACCCGTGATTCCGCGAGGGCGCGCAGCATCGTGTTGAAACTGGTTGTCAGGCGAGCCAGTTCGTCGTTGCCGGTGACCGGAATCGGGGTGAGATCGTCGGTGCGGGCCACGCGTTCGGTCGCTGCGGTCAGTCGTCCGATGGGTCTCAGACCCGTTCGGCCCACTGTCGTGCCGGCCGCCGCGGCGAGGACGACGCCGCATCCACCCACCACGAACAGCACCCAGGCGAGCCGGTCCAGCACGTCCTCGGTCGGCTCGAGCCGCTGCGCGATCACCAGGGTGCTGCCGTCACGCGTGCGCTCGGCGAGCACCCGGTTGCCCTCGACGGTGCGCAGCGAGAAGTCGCGCTGTCCTCGGGCAACCGCCATCTCGGCCGGGCCGATCGGAACCACCGAGCCGGGCGGGATGTACTTGTTCAGGTCCGGAAAGATCAGCGCCACACTGATATCGCTGGTGTATAGCGTCGCGCCGGCGATGTACCGCGGGTCGAAGGTGATGAGGTCGTTGTCGACGATCGCGGATGCCCGCGAACGCAGCTGGTTGTCGACGTCGGCGTACAGGGCGCGCGAGACCACGGCATACGCCGCCAGCGCCATGACGGCGACCGCGACGGCCACGACGGACGCCGCGAGCAACGTCACGCGCCACCGCAGGGACACCGACCGGGTGAGCGGCATCGGTGGCCGCATCTCGTGCCGGGGTGGGGGCATGGGACCGATCTGCGGACCGGTCGGGTTCGGGTCGGCGCCCGCGCGCCCGAAGGGGGTGACCATCACGGAGGAGTCTCCCGCAGCACGTATCCGACGCCGCGGACCGTGTGGATCAGTCGGGGCTCGCCCTCGGCTTCGGTCTTCCGACGCAGGTAACCGACGTACACCTCGAGCGCGTTCCCCGACGTCGGGAAGTCGTATCCCCACACCTCTTCCAGGATGCGGCTGCGGGAGAGCACCCGCCGGGGGTTCGCCATGAGCATCTCGAGGAGCGCGAACTCGGTGCGCGTGAGACTGATCGACCGACCGGCGCGGGTCACCTCGCGGGTGACGGGGTCCAGGGTCAGATCCTCGAACGTCATCGCCTCGGAATCCTCACCGGCAGCCGGGGACGCGCGGCGCAGCAGGGCCCGCAGCCGAGCCAGCAACTCCTCGAGCGCGAACGGCTTGGGCAGGTAGTCGTCGGCACCCGCGTCGAGGCCGGCCACCCGCTCCGACACCGAATCGCGCGCCGTGAGAACGAGAATCGGAAGATCGTCACCCGTGCTTCGCAGGCGCCGGCACACTTCCAATCCGTCGAGTCTCGGCATCATGACGTCGAGCACCAGGGCGTCGGGACGCGATGCGGACACCTTCTCGAGCGCATCCACGCCGTCGACGGCGAGATCGACCGTGTACCCGTTGAAGCTCAGGGAACGCCGCAGTGACTCCCGAACAGCCCGGTCGTCGTCGACCACCAAAATGCGCATGCGGCCATTTTGGCCCCACCGACTGAGATCCCGCTGAGAGGATCCCGTTCACCAGACCGGCGTGTCGCGTCAGTCACGCGGCAGCCTCGGTCCCGGCAGGCTCCAGTGCCGCCACAACGCTGCCAACCGAACGGTCGTCGCGACCACGGTGCCGACCACCAACGCGGTGTTGCCGGTCAGGCCCGCCTCGGACCCGGCGACCACCAGCGTCGCACCGAGCAGCGCGGGAATCGCGTAGAAGTCGCGGTGCAGCAGCAACGGCACCTCGTTGACGAGCACGTCGCGCAGGATGCCGCCGCCGATGGCCGCGGTCGCACCGATCAGCACGGATGCGAGGGCACCGGCGCCCGCCCCGAGCGCGATCGTCGCACCCGTGCTCGCGAACAGTCCCATCCCCAGCGCGTCGAGCACGAGGATCTCGCGTCGCAGCCGCCCGATCGCCGAATGCACGAAGAACACGATCACTGACGTCGCCGCCGCGGTCCCGAACAGCGGCCAACTCGTGAGTGACGTCGGCGGGTGGATGCCGAGCAGCACGTCGCGCACGATGCCGCCGCCGATGCCGGTGAACACGCCGACGACACAGACCCCGAAGACATCGAACCGCTTGGTGACCCCGACCAGCGCGCCGGACGCGGCGAACACGGCGATGCCCGCGAGCTCGAGGATCTTCAGCAGCACGCGGACAGCGTCGCACGGACCGGCGCGCCAGGGGTCACAGTCGGCCGGGATCGATCCGGCCGAGCCGGACCGCACGGACCAGACGTCGGGGGACGCGATGAGTCCGGCCGTCGACGGTCACCGTCACCAGGTCCGGGGCGATCGCCTTCCACCGGGACCGTCGGCTGCGGGTGTTGGCACGCGACATGCGCCGCTTGGGTACCGCCATCGTTCAGCCCTCCCGGGGTCCGCGGCCGACACGGCGGCCGAACCGCCGCTCGAACTTCTCGACCCGCCCCTGCCGATCGACCAGACGACTCGTCCCGGTCCAGAAGGGATGCGAATCGCTCGTGACGTCGACGACGACGAGCGGCCGGACGGTGCCGTCGACCCATTCGACGGTGTGGTCGGTCGCCGCAGTCGATCGGGTGAGGAAGGCATGCCCGGTCGTCGAGTCCTGGAAGACCACCGGCCGGTACTCGGGGTGGATACCTGGTTTCATCGCTTCGTTTCTCCGTTCGTGTTTCGGTTTTCGGCGCTTCGTTGTTCGGTTCCGAGGCCCGCGCCGGCGATCCGACCGACCGGATCGGGGTCCGCGCACGGGTCCTCGTGGAACTCCCCGAACGGGTCTTCCCACGTGGACCATGCCGACTCGTCGGCCAGCTCCCGCTCGGTGAGCAGCGCCCAGTCGAGGGCGCCCGTCACCGCGTCCGGGTCGGCGTCGTGTACGAGCACCACGAGCGAGGTGTCCCGGTCGCCGAACCGCTCGTCCCAGCCCAGCGCCGCCATCGCACGCCGTTCGTCGTCGGCGGCCGCGAGTTCGTCCTCCGTCATCGCAGCCAGCCAACGGTCCGCACTCGCCACGCGCAGGCCCCCACCGGCGGATTCGAGCCAGAGCGCGACGTCGGATCGGGTCGCGAGCCACATGCGCCCACGCGCCGTGACGACACCGTCGAGCAGGACGTCGATCGCCTCGTGCAGCCGCCCGGGATGAAAGGGACGTCGGGCTGTGAACTCGACGAGTGACACCCCGTGCTCGGCGTGCAGTGGCGGGCCACCCCGCAACAGCGGCGCGTGCGTGCCGAAGATCCGGCCGCGTCGGGCGTCCGCCGGGATGAGCGGCAGCAACGCAGCTGCGTCGGGCGTCCCGGAGATCGGCGCACCCGGTGCGAGACGGGCGAGGACTGCACGCAGCCGGTGCGACAGCCACGGCTCGCCGGTGTCGTCGTCGACCACGAGCGCGTCAGCGAACGCCACCTGCCCGACCGCCACCTGGGCCACGGTCCGGTCATCGTCGAGGTCATCGTCGCCGGTGGCGGCAAGCCACCACTCCCCGGCGTCTAGGCACGTCACAACCGCATCCACGCGTACGTCGCGGACCGCGGGCCCGTCGAGTTGTCCGACCACGCCGACCACCGGGACGTGTTCGATCGCCCAACACACCGCCTCCGGTTCCAGTGCGTGGTCGAGCTCGAGCACGATCCGGTCCACCGAACTGCGCGCGTGGAGACGGCGCAACAGCGGCAACAGGTCGTGACGCAGCGTGCACGACACGCACCCGTGCGCGAGCTCGAGGATCTCGGTCCGCACCTCGGGGGCCTCGACCGATCCAGTCGTCACGGTGCGGCGGACCACCCCCTCGCGGAGCTGCCCGAGGTCGTGATGGATCACGACCGTGCCCACCCGACCGTCACCCAGCAGCGAGAGGGCCGTCCGATGGACCGGCCCGCTCCAGCCCGCGACGAGAACCAACGGTGTGCGGCCGTCCGGCACGTCAGCCACAGCCACCCCCTTCGAAAACGATTGTCATTACCGATTCACGAGGCTACACTTCGAACGCGCTTGTCGACAATCGTTTTCATTAATCGTTCGAGTTCGGCCCTCATGGACCGGAGAGGAAGTCCCATGCCCGCTCGCTGTCAGGTCACCGGACGCACCCCGGGATTCGGCAGGTCCGTGTCCCATTCGCACCGGCGCACCAGCCGCCGCTGGAACCCCAACATCCAGAAGAAGACGTACTTCGTGCCCAGCCGAGGCCGACGAATCACATTGACGCTGACCCCGAAGGGCATCCGCACCATCGACCGGGACGGCATCGAGGCCGTCGTCGCCCGCATGCGGGCCGCAGGAGAGAAGGTCTGACCATGGCAGGCAACGAGGTCCGCCCCGTCATCAAGCTGGTCTCGACCGCGGGGACCGGATATCGGTACGTCACCCGCAAGAACCGCCGCAACGACCCCGACCGGATGGTGCTGCGGCGCTACGACCCCGTGATCCGTCGGCACGTCGATTTCCGAGAGGAGCGCTGACGCGGTGGCAAAGAAGTCGAAGATCGCACGGAACGAACACCGTAGGGCCGTCGTCGCGCGGTACGCGCCGGTGCGCGCCGAACTGAAGGAGACAATCCGCCGACCGTCCAGCTCGGCCGAGGAACGCGCCGAAGCCCAGTACCGGCTTCGGCAGCTTCCCCGGGACGCGAGTCCGGTAAGATTGCGCAATCGAGACGCTGCGGATGGACGTCCGCGCGGTCACCTGCGGAAGTTCGGTCTGTCCCGCGTGCGGATGCGCGAGATGGCACATCGTGGGGAACTGCCAGGCGTACACAAGTCGAGCTGGTAAGGAAGAGCAATGGCAGTCAAGAGAGCACCGTCGAAGAAGGCGCGCAGCGAACAGGGCCGCCGTCCCAAGAAGAACCCGCTGATCACCGCGGGCGTCGAGACCGTCGACTACAAGGACATCAACCTGCTCCGCACGTTCATCTCCGATCGCGGCAAGATCCGCAGCCGCCGCGTCACGGGCCTCACCCCGCAGCAGCAGCGTCAGGTGGCCGTCGCGGTGAAGAACGCCCGCGAGATGGCACTGCTGCCCTTCACCAACCGGTAGCACACCCGCTCTGCCGAAAGGCCGCGCAGTCGAGGCGACTGTGCGGCCTTTCGTCGTTTCCGGCGTGGTCGCACCGCCGTCCGGGGGCCGCGCTAGATTCTCCGGGTGTCGTTCTCGCTCCGTACCGCCGTTCTCCTCACCGCGACCGCCCTGACCGTGGGTGGTGTCGCAGCCTGCTCGTCCGACTCGTCGACGACCACCGGCGACGGTGGCCGTGCCGATTGCATCACCGACTTCGATGCGAACACCGACTACTTCCCCGACAAGCAGACTGTCGACTACGCCGAGAACTTCGACATCGAGTACCACAACTCGTACCAGGTGGTCACCGTCCGCCAGCCCGGGCAAGCCGACGAGTCGTACGTGCTCACCCGCTGCGGCGCCCCGAAACCGGAGCTGACCGGCGACCTCGCCGGCGCTCAGCAGATCGCGACGCCGGTGACCGACCTGTTCGCCGAGTCGACGACCCACCTGCCCAGCCTCGAAGCCCTCGGCAAGCTCGACGCCCTCACCGGCTTCGCGAGCGCCGACTACGTCTACAGCGAGACCGCCCGGGCTCACATCGCCGACGACGACGTCACCCAGTTCGCGACCGCCGGACAGGTGGACGCCGAGGCCGTGGTCGCACAGGGCCCGCAGGCGTTCGTCACCGGCGGTTTCGAGGATCCGGCGTTTCCCGTGATCGAGCGGGCAGGCATCCCGGTCCTCGACAACTACGACTGGCTCGAGACCGATCCGCGGGGCCACGCCGAGTGGATCAAGTTCTTCGCGGCCCTGACCGGCACGGAGAAGCAGGCCACCGAGACGTTCGACGGGATCGTCACGGACTACGACAAGTACACGACGCTGGCGGCGAACCAGACGCCGGTCTCGATCGTGCCGGGCCTGCCCTACCAGGGTGCGTGGTCGGTGCCGCTCGCGAGCTACTCCAACGAGTTGTACGCGACGGCCCGCATCACCCACCCGTGGATGACCGATCCGGGCACCGGCAGCCTGCAGACCGACCTCGAGACGGTCTTCGCCCGCGCCGGGGACGCACCGGTCGCGATCAGCAACTCCTCCAACAGGACCAAGGCCGAGGCGATCGCCGCGGAGCCGCGGCTCGCCGAGTTCGCGGCCTTCCGCGACGGGCAGGTGTGGACGTCGTCGAAGCGGATCACCGACGCCGGCGCCATCGACATCTACGAGCAGGGCGTCCTGCGCCCCGACCTGGTGCTGGCCGACCTGATCGCGATCGCCCATCCGGACCTGATGCCCGGCCACGAGTTCACCTTCTACAGCCGCCTGCAGTGAACCGCACCGCAGCTGCGCTGACCGCACTGGCCGCGTTCGTCTTCGTCGCGGTCGTGCTCGCGGTGTCGGTGGGTTCGGTGACCATCCCGTTCGGCGCCACCGCACGGTACCTGTTCACCGGGGATGCGGGCAACGCGCGCTGGACCACGCTCATCGCGGACATCCGCCTCCCCCGCGTCGTCACCGCGGCGTGCGCGGGCGCCGCGCTCGCCGTCGCGGGCCTGCTGATGCAGACGCTGTTCGCGAACCCGCTCGCCGACCCGTACATCCTCGGGGTGTCATCCGGCGCGAGTCTCGGTGTCGCGCTGGTCGTGCTCGGCTCCGGGGCCGGTGCGGGCGTGTTCGCGGCGGTGGCCGGCACCGGACGCCTGGGGATCGCGGCGGCCGCGGCCATCGGCGCGCTCGTGGTGCTGCTCGTGGTGCTGGCGATCTCGCGATGGATCCGATCGGTCGTGACGCTGCTGATCGTCGGCGTCATGGTCGGCTCGGTCACCAGCGCCGTCGTGTCCCTGCTCGTCGCCTTCTCGCAGCCCGCGCAGATGCAGCAGTTCATCCTGTGGAGTCTGGGGTCGTACTCCGGCGCGTCGTGGTCCGATCTGCGCGTGCTGATCCCCGCCGTTGCCGTCGGGATCGTGTTGGCAGCCACCCTGGTGCGCCCGCTCAATGCGATGCTGCTCGGCGAGGACTACGCCAACTCGATGGGCGTGCACCTACTGCGCACCCGCACCGTCGCGATCACGTCCGCCGCACTGCTGGCCGGCGCCGTCACCGCATTCTGCGGGCCCATCGCCTTCCTCGGCATCGCGGTCCCGCATCTCGCGCGCCTCGCGCTCGGCACGTCCGATCACCGGGTGCTGCTGCCCGGCGCCGTTCTGATGGGGGCCGCGGTATCGCTGTTGTGCTCGGTGGTGGCGCAGTTGCCGGGTCGTGACGGGGTGCTGCCCCTCAACGTCGTGACGGCACTGGTCGGGGCGCCGGTCGTGATCCTCGTCCTGATGCGATCGCGGCAGACCAAGGCGGGCATGGCATGACCCTCGTGCTCGACGACGTCACGGTGGGCTACCCCGGGCGGCCACCGCGAGAGATCCTCAGCGGACTGCATCTCACCGCGCATTCCGGGCAGGTCACCGCACTGCTCGGCCCCAACGGCGCCGGCAAGTCGACACTGCTGCGCTCGGTGGCCGGTCTGCAGCGGATCCTCCACGGGTCGGCCCGACTCGACGACGTCGACATCACGAAGCTGTCTCCGGCCGAGCGGGCCCGTCGAGTCGCGGTGGTCCTCACCGACCGCGTCGACGGTGGACTGCTCACCGGCGGCGAGATCGCCGCACTCGGACGACTCCCCCACCAGGGCTTCGCGTCCCGCCTCAGCTCCGCCGAACGGCAGCTGATCGCCGACAGCCTCGACCGGATGGGCGCCGCAGACCTCACCGACGTCCGCCTCCACGAGATGTCCGACGGCCAGCGCCAACGGGTGCTGATCGCACGCGCGCTCGTGCAGCAACCGTCACTGCTGGTGCTCGACGAGCCCAGCGCCTTCCTCGACGTCGCAGCCCGCGTGGAACTGTTGGCACTGCTCGAGGAGATCGCCACCGACGCCGGCATCACGGTGCTGCTGTCGACGCACGACGTCGAACTGGTCCTGCGAACCGCACAGCACGTCTGGCTCGCGGCCGGAGACGGCACCGTGGTCGACGGCACCCCCACCGCCCTGATCGACTCGGGCGCGATCCGGCGGGCCTTCGACTCGCGGCGGGTCCGTTTCGACCCCACCGACGGCATCTTCCGGCTCGGCGAAAGCTAAGCGCCCGAACCGTTCTCGGCGTCCGGTCGTGGCGCGATCTCGTGCAGCATCGCGTCGGACGTGACCCATTTGCCGGTGCGGACGAGTTCCTCGATCACGAGGTCGAACGCGTCGACGAGCCACTCGTGCCGGGCCTCGACGAGCGCGACGTCTCCGCCGGTCTGTTCCTCGAAGAAGCGCACCAGCCAGATGTCCTGGGCGTCCGGGTCGTTGTTCAGACCGTGCTCGGAATTGGTGGCCAGCACGTACATGCTGAAGGCGAAGTCGACGCGGATCGCGTACTCGCCGCCGATGTTGACGACGCTGGTCGGCCGATGCGTCGCAGCCGCCAACGCGGTCATCGCGTCGGCGTAACGGTCGGAGTATTCCTGCGTGCGTGGCACTGGCGATCGTCCTTCGGGTAGGTGCAACTTCAGACGAGGTGCAAACTGAACGCTACACAGCCGACCCGATCGCCTCGACGGCCGACCGCAGACGTGCGTTCTCGGCCGTCAACTTCTCCTGCTCGTCCTCGAGCTCGAGAATGCGCCCGATGCCGGTGAGATTCACACCGAGGGAGACCAGTTCGCTGATCCGAGCGAGTCGATGCAGGTCGTCCTCGCTGTAGCGGCGGGTACCGCCACCGGTGCGCGAAGGCGCGATCAAGCCGCGACTCTCGTACAGACGCAACGTCTGCGGGCCGATACCGGCCAGTTCGGATGTCACCGAGATGCCGTACACACCACGCTTCGACCGGGTCGATTCATCCGGCGATTGGATTCCCACGCGACGAACGGTATCAGCGTCGCCCACAAGGAATCTGAGGTGGTTCGCATAGCTAACTTGCATGCGCGAGGTCAGAGCAACAGGTACGGGTGATAACAAACCGACCGGTCTTGTATTTTCTTGTCCGGCTGTTTACGCTCAGCAAAGTCGTTCAACTGTTCAGCACATGGACGAGGGGGCGACGCCTGTACCCATGGGGGGATCACAGGGGTGGCGTCGTAATTTTTCGACAGCGACGACGCCGCATCGACTAATGACATCCCGGACCGGCCTTCGGCCGCATCCGACCGGGGCGTCGAACCATGTCCACTACTCCCACAGAGGTGAGTGAAGTATGTCCAAGAACGCATTCCGCATCGGATCCGCTGCGGCGATCCTCGGCGCCGCCGCCCTCGTCGCACCCGCCCTCGCCGGCGCCTCGTCGACCGGATCGCTCGGCTCCACCGGATCGCTCGGCTCGAGCGAGGCGCCGGAAGGAATCGCCTGCGCAGAGCTGTCGACCGCGACCGCCCCCAATGGCTGGGGAATCCCGTTCGACGACGAGAAGCGGCAGATTGCCTACCACTCCGCCGAGAAGGTCCTCGACGACGACGGCTCGCTGAAGCTCGAGGTAAACGGCCCCGCCGACCGGTCGGTCAGCTACCACGAGGCCGGGGGCGTCAAGCTGTCCGACGCCGTCAAGCACGAGATCGGTTTCTCCGAACGCGCCGAGAACCCGACGGCCGCGTTCCAGCTCCGGCTGACCGGGACCAGCGAGAACACGAGTTTCGCGAACGGCTTCACGACCCTGGTCTGGGTCCCGGACGCCGGCGCTGTCGACACGTCCGACGGCGGCACCCACGTGAACCTGCAGGACGGCAAGTGGTGGAGCACGAAGAGCATCGCCGGCGCCAAGGACCGCGCGCTGGTGCCGCTCGCCGAGATCGCCGCGGCCAACCCGAACGCGGTCGTCGACCACTACGGCGTGAGCATCGGCCGCGGATCCGAGGCGACCTCGACACTGGTCGACGCCGTGAAGTTCAACGGCTGCACCACGAACTTCGCGCTCGAGGATCCGGCGCCGAGCGCGTCCGGTTCGCTGGGCTCGCTGGACACCGGCTCGCTCGGCTCCCTGGGGTCGACCAGCACCGGCTCGCTCGGTTCGCTGGACCTCGGCTCGCTGAACACCGGTTCGCTCGGTTCCTGATCCGATTGCGCGACAAGTAGGCCCCCACCTCGTCGGCGCGCCGATGAGGTGGGGGCTCGGTTGTCGTGTCGCAGACCGGCGAATCGGTGACTCGACGGGCGGACGCACGACCGGCGATTAGCGGCGGTAAGCTTCTCGAACTGGGTTGATCATGCAGGTCGGCGCCACAATTGAAGCGAAGGATGTAGGCGTGTCGGGCGTGGTGGCAGGGTTCACGGTCATCTTCGTCGTCATCGCTATCGGGTTCTTCCTGGGGCGCACCGGCACGCTCGGCGAGCACGGGCAGTTCGTCCTCAGCCGACTGGTGTTCTTCGTCGCGACACCGGCGCTGCTGTTCGACACCCTCGCCAACTCCGACCTGTCGGTGGTCTTCTCGCCGACCCTCGCGGTGGCCGCGGCCACGGCATTCGCGGTCGCGGGCATCTATCTCGTCATCGCGAGGCTGTGGCTACGCAGACCGCTTCCCGAACTGACGGTCGGCGCGCTCGCGTCGTCGTACGTGAACTCGGCGAACCTCGGCATTCCCATCGCGGTGTTCGTCCTCGGCGACGCGTCGTTCGTCGCACCCCTGCTGCTGTTCCAGATCATGATCTTCTCGCCGATCGCCCTGACGGTTCTCGACGTCAGCACGATGCGCGAGGGCAGCTCCCGGCTCGAGACGATCACCGCGCCGTTCAAGAACCCGATCGTGCTGGCCGGCGCCGCCGGACTGGCTGTCGCGGTGTCGAACTGGACGCCCCCGGAGGCACTGATGCAGCCGTTCCGGCTCATCGGCGGCGCCTCGGTCCCCGGCGCGCTGCTCGCGTTCGGGCTGTCGCTGTACGGCGTGCGCGTGCTCGAGAAGGGTGCGAGTCCGCGCCGCGATGTGGCACTCGCGTCGGTCCTCAAGATCTGCGTGCAACCGGTCCTCGCGTACGTGATGGCCCGCTTCCTGCTGGGCCTCGACGGGCACGAGCTGTTCGCGATCGTGGTCGTCTCCACCCTGCCGACCGCGCAGAACGTCTTCGTCTATGCGAGCCGCTACCAACGCGGCATGGTCCTGGCCCGCGACGCCGCCTTCGTCACCACCCTCGCGTCGATTCCCGCGATCGCCCTCGTGGCAGCGCTGTTGACCTGACGCCCGCAGCGTCACTCGATGCGATCGAAGTCGGCGGTCCACACCCGTTGCAGCATGTGCCAGTCGGCCGGGTGCGCGGCGATGCCTGCGGCGAAGCGGTCTGCCAATGCCTGTGTCGTGCACTGCACCCCGCCGACGGTGTCGACCGGGGCACCGACGTGGAAGCCCCAGCCGTCCGGGGTGAACCAGCAGTTCACCGGCAGCAGTGGTGCGCCGGTGTCGATCGCGAGCCGGGCCGGGCCGGCCGGCATCCGGGCGGATTCGCCGAAGAAGGAGACCGGCACGCCCGTGCCGGTCACGTCGCGTTCGGCGAGCAGCCCGACGATCCGCCCCTGCCGCAGCCGCGCGGTCAGCTGCTCGATCGGCGGCGTCTCGGTGCCGGTGAGTGGGATGATCTCGAAACCCAGCTGCTCACGGAACCGGACGAAGCGCTTGAACAGCGATTCCGGACGGAGCCGCTCGGCGACGACGACGGGAGGGCCCACCCGCTGCGCCACCCATACTCCCGCCAGGTCCCAGTTGCCGCTGTGCGGTAGGGCCAGCACCGCCCCGCTGCCACACGCGACCGCCTCGTGGATGTGTTCGAGCCCGGTGGCCGAGGATTCGATGCTCTCGGCCAACCGCACCGGATCCATCGACGGCAGCCGGAAGGCTTCGCACCAGTAGCGGGCGTAGGAGCGCAGGCTCGCGTGCACGAGGTCGTCGGGCACCTGCGCCGGCGTGGCGGACAGCACTCGGGCCAGATTGCGCCGCAACTGATCCGGACCTCCGTTGCGGGCCGCGCGATCGGCCGCAGCGTCGAACAGGCGCCTCGCCCACCGCTGGGGCAGGGCGCGCACCAGGCGCCAACCGGCCGCGTACCCGAGATCCCAGGCTCGATCCTTCGGCTTCATTGATCACCACCGGCGTCGTCGGCCGCGTCGGGACGACGATGCGGCGCTGCTGGCCACCGTACGACACGCCACCACCGTCGCGCCGGAGATGACGGCGGGTTCCTCGAGATGACCGAACAGGCTCGGTGCCACCCGCACCATTGACACGCAAGTAACCACTTGCCTATCGTTCGGTTGTGGGTGATCTGTTCAAGGCTCTGGCAGACCCGACGCGGCGCGCGATTCTCGACGAACTCGTCGACCGTGACGGGCAGACACTCTTCGAGCTGTGCGCCCGCCTCGTCACCAAGTACGGGCTCGGGTCGTCCCGGCAGGCCGTCTCGCAGCACCTCGCGGTCCTCGAGGACGCCGGACTGCTCCACACCCGCCGGGAAGGCCGCTACAAGTTCCACCATCTCGACACCACTCCCCTGCGGGCCATCGCCGACCGGTGGCCCGTACCCGACCCGGACCGCGACAGGCAAGGACAGGCACCGTGAAGATTCACCTGACCAGCGTGCACGTCAACGACCAGGACAAGGCGCTGGCGTTCTATACCGACATCCTCGGCTTCGTGAAGAAGCACGAGGTCCCGCTGGGCGAGCACAAGTGGCTCACCGTCGTCTCCTCGGACGCGCCGGACGGCACCGAACTGGTCCTCGAGCCCGACGCGCATCCCGCCGCCCAGGCCTACATGAGGGCACTCGTCGCCGACGGTATCCCGATCACGTCCTTCGGCGTCGACGACGTGCAGGCCGAGTACGAACGGCTGACGGCGCTGGGTGTGGTGTTCACCCAGGCTCCGTTGCAGATGGGTCCGGTCACCACCGCGGTGTTCGACGACACCTGCGGCAACCTGATCCAGATCGCGAGTCAGGCCTGAGCCGGATCACCGCGGTGGTCGGCGCATCCGCATGTAGTCGCTGACCACTGCCGCGCCGAGGCCGTCGAGGTCCGGAGCCACCACCCGGCCGCCGACCCGCTGCGCCATCCGGTCGACGACGCGGGCCAGGCCCGGGTCGTCGCCGAGGCGGAAGATCGTCACCTGCGCGCCCAGGCGGGCGAGGGTGTCGAGTTCGCGCACCGTCAGTCCCAGGGTCCGCACGCTCGGCGGATAGTCGAAGAACGCCTGCCCGTCGGGCTCGAGGTGCGCGGTGGGCTCGCCGTCGGTGACGATGAGCACGACGGGCTGTGCGTTGGGATGCCGGCGCAGGTGCCGGGCCGCGAGCAGCAGCGCGTGGTGCAGGTTCGTGCCCTGATCCCACGCTCCGTCGAGGCCGGCCAACTCCGCCGCGGTCAGTACCTCGGCGTGCCGCCCGAAACCGATGAGCTGCAACGCATCCCCGCGGAACCTCGTCGTCACCAGGTGGTTGAGAGCCAGCGCGGTACGTTTCATCGGCACCCAGCGGCCGTCCATCACCATCGAGAACGACGTGTCCACCAGCAGCGCCACCGCCGCCTGCGCACGCTGCTCGGTCTCGGCGATCTCGACGTCGGACACCGACATCCGAACCGGCACCCGGCCCGGATCGCGCAGCACCGCGTTGGTGAGCGTGCGGGTGACGTCCCACGGCTCGGTGTCCCCGAACTCCCACGGCCGCGACGCCCCGGTCGGCTCGCCCATCGCCCCCGCGCGACGGGTCTCCCGCTGACCACCGCGGTGCGACAGCCGACCCGCGACGTCGCGCAGCGCGGTCTGCCCCAACTGCCGCATCGCCTTCGGCGACAGCCGCCACTGGCCGTCCGGTGCACGGTCGAAGAAGCCCTGCTGCTGCAGTGCCCGCTCGAGATCGGCGAGTGTCTTCGCGTCRGCGACGGCCCCGTCGCCGAGTTGCCGGGCCAATGCCTCGGTGTCGATGTCGTCGAGCTGGGCACCCGGATACTGTTGCGACAGTTGATCGGACAGTCGCTCGAGCTCCGCGACGTCCGCGAGGGCGGACGTGCCCTCCCCCAACCCCATACCGTCGTCGCCGCGGAACTTCTCGCTGCCGGTCCAGTCCTCGCCGGGACGCGCGGCCTGCAGGTGCGCGTCGAGCCGGTCCAGTTGGCCCATCAACGACGGATCACCGAACGCCTGCTGCGCCAACGCGTCCAGCTCGGCGCGCTGGTCCGGGGTGAGCGAGTTCCGCAGACGTTGGGCCGCGGCCGCCCGACGCGCGAGCGAGTCCAGCAGTTCCTCGGTGTTGCGCGGGTTCTCGGGGAAGTACTCACCGTGCTTGTCCATGAACTCCCGGAACTGCTGCGTGGTGTCCTCGCCACGAGCGTGACTGTCCAGCAACGTGTTCAGATCCTCGAGCATCTCGCGGATCCCTTCACGGTCCGCGTCGGTGGCCCCTTCCAGGGCCTGCTTCATTCCGGCGAACCGCTGATCCAGCAGCTCCCGCCCCATCAGGTCGCGGATCTTCTCGTAGTCTTCGCGCGCCTGACTGCTCCGCCAGTCGTAGTCGACGAGATCGGACACCGCCTGCGCGGTCGACGGCGGAAGCTCCTCGATGCGCATCTCCGCGAAGCGCGCATCGTCGTCGAGAGCGCGGGCGAGGGTCTTGCGTTCCTCGAGCACCGCGCGGTCCAGAAGCTCACGGATCTCGTCCAGGGTGCCCGCGAGATTGTTGCGCTCCAACAGTTCCCGTCGGCGCCGATTCGCCTGCGCGGCGAGGTCGTCGAGCCCGCGCCGGTCACCGGCGCCGCGCCGCAGGAACTCACGCAGCGCCTGCCGCGGCGACGCACCCTCGAGGACGTCGTCGCCGATCGCGGCCAGCGCGTCACGCAGATCCACCGGCGGGGCCAGTGGATCGCCACCCTCGTACGGGCCGTAACGCGCACCGCGAGACATCCTGTCTCCCTTCACCACTGCCGACTACGAGTAGACGGCCTGGCCGTTCTCGTCGGGGTTCTTCGAGATCCGCCGGGCGAGATACAGACCCTCGAGCGCGAGTTCGGCGGCCGACGCCAGCTCGCCGTCGGATGCGGCGCCGAGCCGGCCCGCCACCTCGTCGAGCACCTCGAGGTCGGGCAGCTCGCCCAGTAGCGCCTTCGCGGTGACCCGCTCGCCCGTGACCACCGGCTGCCCCAGTTCCACCGCCGTCACCAACGGGGCGAGGTCGATGCCACCGAGGCGGATCCGCGCAGTGTCCGCGGTGGCTCGCCGCAGCAGGTGCTCGAGGACCTCGAGCTCGCGCCCCTCCTCACCGGACTCGAACTCGACCTTGCCGCGCAGCACCTCGACGACGGTGCCGAGGTCGATGGGCCGCGCCACCGGATCGGCCTCCCCGAGGACGGCGCTGCGGTGCACCGCCGCCGCGCTGACGGTCTCCGCGCCCGCCACCGCGAACCGGGCCGAGACGCCCGACCGCTGGTCCACCGACGTCGACTCGCGCAGCAGCCGCGTGAACCGGGCCAGCACCTCGAGCAGGTGGTGCGGCACCTGCGCCTGCAGGTTCGCCTCCTGCTGGATCACGGCGATCTCGTCCTCGAGCAACGACGGGTAGTGCGTGCGGATCTCGGCGCCGAAGCGGTCCTTGAGCGGGGTGATGATGCGTCCGCGGTTGGTGTAGTCCTCCGGGTTGGCGCTGGCCACCAGCACGACGTCGAGCGGTAGCCGCAGGGTGTACCCACGGACCTGGATGTCTCGTTCCTCCATCACGTTGAGCAACGACACCTGGATCCGCTCAGCCAGATCGGGGAGCTCGTTGATCGCGACGATCCCGCGATGCGCGCGCGGCACCAGACCGAAGTGGATCGTCTCCGGATCACCCAGGCTGCGCCCCTCCGCAACCTTGATCGGGTCGACATCGCCCACCAGATCCGCCACCGAGGTGTCCGGCGTCGCGAGCTTCTCCGCGTAGCGCTCGCTGCGGTGCCGCCACTCGACCGGTAGCGCGTCGCCCAGTTCGGCGGCCCGGCGCACCGAGATCGGGGTGATCGGCTCGTACGGGTGCTCGCCCAGCTCGGACCCGGCGATCACCGGCGTCCACTCGTCCAACAGCAGATACAGCGTGCGCAGCAACCGCGTCTTGCCCTGCCCGCGCTCACCGAGCAGGACGACGTCGTGCCCGGCGATGATCGCCCGCTCGAGTTGCGGCAGCACCGTCTCCTCGAAACCGACGATCCCGGGCCACGGGTCGAGGCCGTCCCGCAGTGCCGCGAGCAGGTTCTCGCGCATCTCGTCCTTGACCGGACGCTGGACGTGCCCGGACGCGCGGAGCTCGGCGAGGGTCCGTGGCAGATCGGCAGGCGATGTGGCAGTCACCACTCCAAGTTACGAGTGTTCGGGCGATTCGGCACGCGGTACCGCCGTCGCGTACGAAGTGGGTGCCCAGCTCTGATAAACACGGGGCATGGCCGATACCGAGATCACCTTTGCCGCCGGCGACATCACGCTGCACGGAAGCCTCCGCATCCCCGACGGCGCCGACTCGGCACCCGCGGTGCTGTTGCTCGCGGGCAGCGGCCCCACCGACCGCAACGGGGACAGCGCGCTGCTGCCCGGCTCGATCGGCACCCTCGAGTTCCTTGCCGACGTCCTCGAGGAGCACGGTTTCGCGAGCCTGCGCTACGACAAGCTCGGCAGCGGCTCCACCGGTCTGGGCCCGTACGACGTCGAGGACATCGGTGACCTCGGATTCTCCGTGTTCACCGACTCCGCCGCCGCCGCGTTGGACTTCCTCGCCGGCCGGTCCGCCGTCGACGCCGACCGGGTGTTCGCGATCGGTCACAGCGAAGGTGCCCTGATCGCCCTGGCGCTGGYCGCCAACGGCGCGAACGTCGCAGGCCTGGGCCTGCTCGAGCCGCTGAGCGTGCGGCTGCTGGACCTGCTCACCACCCAGATCGACGGCCAGCTCACCGCGGTCGTCGGGGCCGGACAGTTGCCGGTCCATCTCGCCGACGAGCTGCGTCTGGCGCTCGCCGGGGCGGTCGAGTCGCTGCGCACCGACGCGACGCTCAGCGACGACCTGCCGGACCCGCTGCGCGCCGCCGGCCTCGTCCCGGCGAATGCCCGCGCGCTCGCCGAGGAGGACGCGCTCGACCCCCGCGAGCTGGCCGCCCAGCTGCCGACGGGCATGCCGGTGATCACCAGCTGCTCCGCCAAGGACATCCAGCTCGACTGCGCCGACGTCGACGCGCTCGACGTCGCACTCGCCCACACCACGCTGACGCCGGTGCGGATGACGACCGCGAACCACGTGCTCAAGGAGATCGGCGATGCCGCCTCCACCGGCGCCGACTACATCGAGCCGCTGCCGTGGTCCGCCGAGTTCACCACCGGTTTCGAGGGCTGGCTCGCAACCCTCCGCTAGACACCCTGCGGGGCCGCCGGCGACACGCTCTCGCAAAAACGAGATGTCGCCGAGCGGTCACTGCTGTATGGTTCTCCGTTAACCAACGGGCACACACGAGAAGGGTACGGTCACGATGCGCGTCGAAAGCCCCGCGAAGTATGCAATGCAGCTTTGCAGCAAGCATTTTTCTCACGATCACGTATTTGCAGCCGTACCCGCGTGGCGCAGCCCCGCAGCCTTCGATCGACGGCACCGAGAATGAGTCACCCGTAACCGGAACCATTCTCGGGCACCCGAAGGCACACCGCCTCGGGTGCCTTTTCTTTTGCCTCTTTCACCCATACACAGTTCAGGAGAACCACCATGAAGCTTCGACTCGGCGCTCTGAGCGCCCCCCAGCAGGACCTGCCCGGTGACCTCACCGGACAGGTCGTCACCCTCGACCTCAGTCACATCGACGCCGACCAGAATGCGGCAGCGGCAGAACTGATCAGCCGGCTACTCGCCCGCGGCGCTGCCCGACTGGTCATCTCGGGTACCGACGACGCCAACGCCCGCGCGCTGGTCGAGTCCGCACAGCACAACGCTCCCCCGTCCGGGCTCGCGGCCTGAGCGGCACGCGAACCCCGGACGAGGGAGCGCAGTAGAGCAGTCGATCAGTGCGCGAAGTGGCGCGCACCGGTCAGGTACAGCGTGACACCGGCCTCGCGAGCGGCCTCGATGACCTCGTTGTCGCGGACCGAGCCACCGGGCTGGACGACGGCGCGGACACCGGCGTCGAGCAGGACCTGCAGACCGTCGGGGAACGGGAAGAACGCGTCGGACGCGGCCACCGAACCCTTGGCGCGGTCACCGGCACGCTGCACCGCGAGATGCGCGGAGTCGACGCGGTTGACCTGGCCCATGCCGACGCCCACCGAGGCGCCGTCGTTGGSGAGCAGGATCGCGTTGGACTTCACGGCACGGCATGCGCGCCACGCGAATTCGAGATCCGCGAGGGTCTTCTCGTCCGCGGCCTCGCCGACGACGAGCGTCCAGTTGGCCGGGTTGTCGCCGTCCGCGTCCAGGACGTCGCGCTCCTGCAGCAGCGTGCCACCGGAGATCGGGCGCAGCTCGATGCCCGTCTCGGTGGGAGCGGTGGCCTCGAGAACGCGCACGTTCTTCTTGCGCTGGAGGACACCGATGGCCCCGTCCGCGTACGACGGCGCGATGATGACCTCGGTGAAGATGTCGGCGACCTGCTCGGCCATCTCGACCGTCACCTCGCGGTTGGCGGCGATGACGCCACCGTATGCGCTGACCGGGTCGCAGGCGTGCGCCTTGCGGTGCGCCTCGGCGATGTCCGCGCCCACCGCGATGCCACACGGGTTGGCATGCTTGATGATCGCGACGGCCGGCTCGGCGTGGTCGTACGCGGCCCGCCACGCGGCGTCACCGTCGGTGTAGTTGTTGTACGACATCTCCTTGCCGTGCAACTGCTTCGCCTGCGCGAGGCCCGCAGGCTCGGAGGGGTTCTCGTACAGCGCAGCAGCCTGGTGCGGATTCTCGCCGTAGCGCAGCACCGCGGAGCGGTCCCACGTGGCACCGACCCACCGCGGGAACTGCGACAGTGCAGAATCTTCCGTCGCTTCGCTCGTCACGGACTCGACCAGCGTGGACGTCATCCAGGTGGCGACCGCGACGTCGTAGGACGCGGTGTGCTGGAACGCCTGCGCGGCCAGGGCGGTGCGCTCGAAGAGGTTGAAGCCACCGGCCTCGACCGCAGCGAGGACGCCCTCGTACTTCTTCGGGTCGACGACGACCGCGACCGACGGGTGGTTCTTGGCAGCAGCGCGCACCATCGACGGACCGCCGATGTCGATCTGCTCGACGCACTCGTCCGGGGTGGCGCCCGACGCGACGGTCTGCGTGAACGGGTACAGGTTCACGATCACCAGCTGGAACGCCTCGATGCCCAGCTCCTCGAGCTGCGCGAGGTGCTCCGGCTTCCGGGTGTCGGCGAGGACACCGGCGTGCACTCGGGGGTGCAGCGTCTTGACGCGGCCCTCGAGGCACTCGGGGAATCCGGTCAGGTCCTCGACCCTGGTGACCGGGATGCCGGCGTCGGCGATCTTGGCGGCGGTGGAACCGGTGGAAACCAGTTCGACACCGGCCTGGTGCAGGCCGGTGGCCAGTTCGACCAGGCCGGTCTTGTCGTAGACGCTGACCAGTGCACGGCGCACTGCCTTGCGTTCACTCACTTGGGATCACGGCCTTTCGTCCGTCGGAAACAACACCTCGGAGGGCGACGGAGGCCACGACCTCGGCCAGCAGTCGCCGTTCAACAATCTTGATGCGCTCGTGCAGCGTCGACTCGTCGTCGCCGTCGAGCACCACCACCGGCTCCTGCGCCAGGATCGGGCCGGTGTCGATGCCGCCGTCGACCAGGTGCACCGTGGAGCCGGTGACCTTGACGCCGTAGGCCAGCGCGTCGGGCACCGCGTGCGCGCCGGCGAACGACGGCAGCAGCGCGGGATGCGTGTTGATGATCCGGCCGCCGAAGCGTTCGATGAACGCGGGGCCGAGGACCTTCATGAAGCCGGCACTGACGATCAGATCGGGGCGGTGCGATGCGACGGCCTCGGTGAGCGCGACGTCCCATGCGGCGCGGTCCGCGTGATCGCGCAGCGCCACACGGAAGTGGTCGATGCCCGCGTCGTCGGCGTGAGCCGTTGCTCCGCAGTCGCGGTCGACGCCGACCGCGACGATGGTCGCAGGGTATCCGTCGGTGCGCGTGGCGGCGATGAGCGCCTGCAGCAGGCTGCCCGTCCCCGAGGCGAGTACGACGATCCGAGCGGGCACCGTGGGCCGCAGCTGGTCACGCGTGGCAGTCAGCGCACTACTCCTGGTTTTCGAGACGGTCGGGCCGCATCACGGGCCGGGTTAGAGCCTAGTCGCTGGGGGTCAGCGGACCGTCCGGCAGGTCGCCTTCTGCGGCCTCGGCTGCCTCGTCCGAGGTCGTCTCCGTCTCGTCCGTCCCCGGCGAGGTCTCCGGCTCGCCCGGCTCGTCCTGATCCTGCGGCACCGCCTCGACCTCCACGTCGATCACGTCGGTGTCGGCCACATCGGTCGGGCCGGCGGCGGAGTCGTCGACGAGTTCGCCCTCGAGCACCGTCTCCCCGGAGCCGTCGGAGGTATCGGGAGCGGCCGGCCCGGCCGCCGATCCCGGCTCGGATTCCGGTCCCGACTCCCTATCCGCGTCCGCGTCCGCTTCCGGCTCCGACCGGTAGCGCATCGACGGCAACGCGAGGCGCTTCACCTCGAATGCGAGTGCCGGGTCGTCCGCTCCGGTGTCCTCGAACGCTGCGGTCTCCGCAAACTTGTCGGACTTCTCGGTTCGTTCGATCTCGTCTCCGCCGTCCGACTCGACGCCGTTGCGCCGCGCGATGAGGGTCGCGACTGCGAGACCGGGCAGTGCCAGGAACCCGAAGGTGATCAATCCCAGCACGAGCGGCTCGACGCCGACGAATCCGTACACCCCCAGCTCGCCGCCCGCGACGAAACCGACGGCCGCAGCCACCACACCGACACCGGCGGCGGCGCACCCCACGGTGTACGCGGTCTCCTGCACGGGCAGGCGCAGACGACCGCAGTCCCGTCCGAGCAGTGCGCCGATCGCGAGCGGGACGATCAACAGCACCGGCCACGCGGTCCCGACGAGTTCGCCGGGGACCCCACCGAGCACCGGGACCGGCGGCACCGGGCCCGCGACGATGTCGAACACGCTCACCGAGGTGCCACCGGCGTGCGCGGTACCGCCCACCAGGACCGCGACCGCCCCGACAGCGACGTTCGGCAGGTACAGCACCGACAGGACGGTGAGCCCCAGCACGCCGACCGGATCCGAACCGTCACCGAGGAGTGTCCCGACGTCGGACCATGACCACACCAGCGATGCGACCGTCACCGCGGAACCCACCGCGAACAGGGCCAGCGCTGCTCGCGCTGCCGGGCGTGCCACCTCCGGAACCCAGGACGGGGCGCCTCGGCGCTCGCATTCCGCACGCCCCGTCGTCGCGACGACACCGGCCACCGCCGCGACGAGGTGGATGCCCACGACCCATGCGAGGGCCTCGGCCGCGTTCGGCGCCTCGAGCGCGACGACGGACGTCGCGTCGGTGACCACCGCGAGCGCGATGAGCGTCATCACGAACGGTCCCGCGACCGCCGCGGCAACCACCCGTGCGGCGTCACGCAGCGTCGAGCGCGCGGTGACCGCGCGGGCACATCCGCGGGCGACGGCCCACATCATCACGGCCGTCGGCAGCAGCGGAAGTACCCCGAGCGGAGCGTCCGTGATGGTCAGCGAAACCTGGTGCAGCGCCAGCCAGCACGCGGCGATCGCCCCGACCACCCCGGTCAGGTCGCTGTTCGACGCGACCAGCGTGACGATGACGACCGCACTGATCAGGACGATCGCGACACCGGTCGGGCGCAGCGCCACCCCGAGCAGCGCACGCACCTGATCGGTGTCGGGATCGGGTCGGTCGGAGATGTCGCGGCGAACACCGCGACCAAGCAGAGAAGTCATCGGTTCGAGGGTCGCACCCGTGCCCGGCGGCGGCGTTCAGGCGCGCCGAGGCGTGGCGTGGCCCACTCGATCACTTCTTCTCGTCGTCCGGGTTCTCGGTCTGGGCACCGAACGCCTGGGTGGGCGCGCCCGGCGAATCGGGAGAACCGGCCGGTGCGGCGGGGGGCGCCGACGGCGCCTCGTGCTCCGGCGTCTGCTGCTGCGGAATGTGCTGCGTCGGCTGCTGCGCCTGGTACGGCTGCTGACCGGCCTGGAACTGTCCGTAGCCGGCCGTGGGCTGCGACTGCTGAGGCTGCGCGTACCCCTGCTGCGGATAGCCCGGCTGCGGCTGACCGGCCTGACCGTAGGTCGGCTGCTGCGGGTACCCCTGGGCGTAGCCCTGCTGGCCACCCGGAACTCCGTACCCCTGCTGGGGCGCCTGGCCCGGGTATCCCTGCGGGTGACCGTAGGCGGCGGGGTGGACGTGGGTGCGAGTCGGTCGACCCTGCGGCTGCTTGACGAGTCCGGCACCGAACAGGAACACCGCCGTCGCGATCACCGCCTGGATGAACGCCAGGATCAGGATCATGACGCCGCCGCCGGCGAGGCTGCCGCCGGTGGGAATGTTGAGCATCAGGACGAACGACACGAGGAAGCCGACGAGCGAGGTCGCCGCAGCGGGGCCGGCGTAGGACTGCTTGGGCAGCAGCGTCAGACCGGCCAGCAGTCCGCCGAGAAGCAGGAAGCTGAGCGGGAGTGTGCCGTCGCTCTCGAACGCGTTCGCCGAGAATTCGAGGCCGTACCTGGAGCTCGTCGAGTTCTTCAGGTAGGGAGCGAACCCGAGGAGGAAGTTGACGACACCCAGCGCGAGGACCGCAATGCCGAGATAGAACGACAAACTCTTCGTGCCGTTCGCCGCCGGCGGCTGCGAGGGCTGACCGAAGCCGGACCCTCCGTCGGTGTAAGTCATGTCTGCTCCTAGTCGACGTATCAAACCCCATGAACGCTACCCTGATCATCCACGCGAATCATCGGGAAAGGTGTCGGCGAGACCGCGACGACTCCGGTGGCAGACACGCCGCGTGTCCGGTCGTGCTGCACCGCACGGGAAAATGGGCTCATGCCCTTCACGCTGCCCGCCGGTTCCGACGTCGAGACCGAGACCGAGGTCAAGCATTCGCGCTTCATCGCGGTGCTCCGGCGGATCGACGGCCCGTCCGACGCCCAGGAATTCGTCGACGAGCGGCGCCGCCGGTATCCCGACGCGCGGCACCACTGCTGGGCGTACATCACGGGCAACGGCCCGTCGGACCGGATCGAGCGGTCGAACGACGACGGCGAACCGGGCGGTACCGCGGGGATTCCGATGCTCCAGGTCCTGCGGGCCCGGGACCTCGTGGACGTGGCTGTGGTCGTCACGCGCTACTTCGGGGGCATCAAGCTCGGTGCCGGCGGGCTGGTACGCGCGTACTCGGGCGCTGTGGTCGCCGCCGTCGACGAGGCGGTCGCCGCGTCGGCGTTGCTGAGCCGGGAACGCCTCGAACTGGTGTCCGTCGAGGTGGGCCACGACACGGCCGGACGCATGGAGTCCGAACTCCGCGCCCGCGGGGTGAGCGTCGTCGACGCCGCGTACGGCGCCGCGGTCACCTTCACGCTCGCGACCCGCAATCCCACCCAGCTCGCGTCGATCGTCGCCGAACTGACTTCCGGCGCAGGTGAACTCACGCCTGCGGGGGTTCAGTGGGTGGACGCCTGACTGTGCCGCCCACCGAACGCGAACGGCGCTCGCGGCCAGGCGGAAGGCCTTGGCTGCGAGCGCCGTTCGTGTGATCGGACGTCGATCAGAGGTTCTTCAGGATCTCCCGAGCGAGAGCAGCGGTCTCGGACGGCGTCTTGCCGACCTTGACGCCGGCCGCCTCGAGGGCKTCCTTCTTGGCCTGCGCGGTGCCCGAGGAACCGGAGACGATGGCGCCGGCGTGGCCCATGGTCTTGCCCTCGGGAGCGGTGAAGCCCGCCACGTAGCCGACGACCGGCTTGGTGACGTTGGCCTTGATGTAATCGGCGGCACGCTCCTCGGCGTCGCCACCGATCTCACCGATCATCACGATGACCTTGGTCTCGGGATCCTTCTCGAACGCCTCGATGGCGTCGATGTGGGTGGTGCCGATGACCGGGTCGCCGCCGATGCCGATGGCGGTCGAGAAACCGTACTCACGCAGCTCGAACATCATCTGGTAGGTCAGGGTGCCCGACTTGGAGACCAGGCCGACCGGGCCCTTGCCGGCGATGTTCGCCGGGGTGATGCCGACCAGCGCCTCACCCGGGGTGATGATGCCGGGGCAGTTGGGGCCGATGATCCGGGTCTTGTTGCCCTTGTCGACGTTGTAGGCCCACGCGTAAGCGGAGTCCTGGACCGGGATGCCCTCGGTGATGACCACGAGCAGCGGGATCTCCGCGTCGATGGCCTCGACGATGGCGTCCTTCGAGAAGGCCGGGGGGACGAACGCGATGGAGACGTCCGCGCCGGTCTCCTTCATGGCCTCGGCGACGGTCGCGAAGACCGGCAGCTCGACGGCGTTGCCGTCCTTGTCGGTGTGCGAGACCGTGGTGCCGGCCTTGCGAGCGTTGACGCCACCGACGACCTGGGTGCCGGCCTTGAGCATCAGGGCGGTGTGCTTGGTGCCCTCGCCGCCGGTGATGCCCTGGACGATGACCTTGGAGTCCTTGGTCAGGAAGATAGCCATTGTTGTGTGTCCCTTACTTCGCTGCGAAGGCGAGCTCGGCAGCCTTGTCGGCAGCCTCGTCCATGGTTGCGACGACCGTCACCAGCGGGTGGTTGGCCTCGGCGAGGATGCGACGACCCTCTTCGACGTTGTTGCCGTCCAGGCGCACGACGAGCGGCTTGTTGGCCTCGTCGCCCAGGGTCTGCAGCGCACCGACGATGCCGTTGGCGACCGCGTCACACGCGGTGATGCCACCGAAGACGTTGACGAACACGCTCTTGACCTGCGCGTCGTTCAGGATGACGTCCAGGCCGGCAGCCATGACGGCAGCCGAGGCGCCGCCACCGATGTCGAGGAAGTTGGCGGGCTTGACGTTGCCGTGCTTCTCGCCTGCGTAGGCGACGACGTCCAGGGTCGACATGACCAGGCCGGCGCCGTTACCGATGATGCCGACCTCGCCGTCGAGCTTGACGTAGTTGAGGTCGTTCTCCTTGGCCTTGAGCTCGAGGGGATCGGTGGCGTCACGATCCTCGAAAGCCTCGTGGCCGGGCTGACGGAACGCAGCGTTCTCGTCCAGCGTGACCTTGCCGTCGAGGGCCAGGATCTGGTCGTCGGGCGTACGGACGAGCGGGTTGACCTCGACGAGGAGAGCGTCTTCCTTGATGAAGACCTCCCACAGCTTCTGGATCGTGTTGGCCGCGGCGTCGAGCACCTCGGCGGGCAGCTTGCCGGCCTCGGCGATGCTGCGCGCGAACGCGAGGTCGACACCCTTGACGGCGTCCACGGGGATCTTCGCGAGGGCGTCGGGGTTCTCCTCGGCGGTGACCTCGATCTCGACGCCACCCTCGACCGAGCACATGGCCAGGTACGTGCGGTTGGTGCGGTCCAGCAGGAAGGAGATGTAGTACTCCTCGGCGATGTCACTCGCCTCTGCGACCAGCAGCTTCTTGACGACGTGGCCCTTGATGTCGAGGCCCAGGATCGCCTCGGCGTTCGCCTGCGCGGCATCCGCGTCGGGCGAGTACTTGACGCCACCGGCCTTGCCGCGGCCGCCGACCTTGACCTGTGCCTTGACCATCACGGGCTTGCCGATTTCCTCGGCGATCTCGCGGGCACCGGCGACAGTGTCGGTAACACGGCCGGCCGACGTCGGCACGTCGTGCTTGGCGAAGAGTTCCTTCGCCTGGTATTCGAAGAGATCCATCTGCTCACCGTCTCGTCTGCGTTGACGCCCGCTCGAGGGGTAGGAGCGGGTCCGTGTCGGACTTTAACTAGTTCAATCAATCGACTATCGCTCGCCCACATGCTATGTGGCATATGTCACGCGTCGACAGTCGTCGCGGCACGACTCACCGCGGGTTGCGATACCCGGCGAGGGTCGCAGTCCCGGCGAGGAGCGCCACGGCAAGGATTGCAGGTGCGACGCCCGGGCCTGCGACCGGATCCGTCAGACGACCCGCCGACAGTGACCACGCCACGAGATGACAGGCCATGATCACGGCCGCACCTGCGAGAAGAGCGGCCGCGCGGGCCGCGCGGGCATGCACTGCGACCAGCACCGCAACGACGACGACCACGGCCGACAACGCCTGTCCCCACGCGTCCCATCCCCATGGGAACCGCCCGAGGGACGCGGCCGTTCCGTCGGCCCCGCGGTACAGCGGGAGCACGTAGGCGAGGACAACCGCGGTCGCTGCGAGGACGCCGACGACCACCACCGAACGGACCGGGTCGACGCGTTGCGACGTGTCGACGTCGTCGCGTTCGGCCGCGCCCGCGAATCCCGCCAGCAGCCCCGTCACGACCGCGACGAGCGCCGCGGCGGCCATGAGCCAGCTCCCCGCACCCAATCCGACTCCGGGGATCTCGAGGGCCGCCAGGGCGCTCTGCGCGACGCTCGCGACCGCGGCGACCACCGACACCCACAGCACGCCGACGACGGGACGGACGAGGGCCGCGAACTCCGACATCAGCAGCCACACGGCCGCGATCGCGATCAGCGCCGCCGCGACCAGCACGACTCGGGTCGCGGGCAACTCGGGAGCCGGGAGCGGATCCGGGACTGTCAGCACGGGCAGCAGCGCGCCGGCGCCGGCCAGCAACCCGGCGCAGATTCCCGCGACGCCCGTGGCGGTGTGCCATCGGCCGACGGTTTCCCGCGGTGTCGACCGGGCTACCGCACGATCCCGGTGCCCCGCGACGGACAACTCCGCCGCGCGCTGCTCGCGGTGTCGCGCGGCGACGGGGATCGACACCGCCGCAGCGATCAGCAGCACGGCGCCGACCGTGCCCCACACCGCGCCCGGGCCGGGAGCGAGGCGGTCGTCGACGAGCCCRGCGGCGAGCCGGCTGCCGACCAGCCCGAGCGCCGCCACACCGGCTCCCCCGATCGCCCCGGCGGCCACCGCGACGTCGGTCGACGCCAGCGCAGCGGCGACGACGATCAGAACGGCTACGGCGACGACCACCGCACCGATCGGGGTGGCACCGTCCGAGGCGATCGCGGCACGCACCAGGATCACCGGGTCGTTCGACGCCAGCGGGCGCACGAGCAGCGCGAGCGCCAGCGCACCCGCGGACACGAGAACGCCTGCAGTTAGCCCGAATCCGATCCGCGAGCCCGCGGGACGCCCGACCGCGTCCGGATCGGGCGATGCGCCGTGCCCGTCGGCGTGCGACGCCCGGTGCACCGTCAGGAGGCCGAGCGCCCCCGCCGCCACGGCGCCGAGGTGACCGGCCAGGATCAACGCGGCGCCGGGTCCGGTGGTGATGCCGGCGGCAGTCGCGGGACGGAACAGCTCCAGCCGGTTGGCGTCGATCGGATCGGTCCACAACTGGATGTCGAGGACGCACAGCCCGACCGTCACCGCGCCGGCGCCGGCCAGCAGTGCGCCCGCCGCAGCGGGCCACCGGGACATCAGCGCGGCGGCGACGGCCGGAACCGCGAGAGCGGCCACCACGGCGATCAGGGTCGCGCCACCCACTGCGGGGATGCGAGTGCCGTCCGCCGTCCGTGCCACCGCCGTCAGGGAGCCCGCAGCGACCCCGATCGCACCGATCGCCGCGGTCGTGACGGCGGCGATCGACAGCTTCCCAGCGATGCTGGGCGACGACCCGACGGCGGGCTCGCGCCGGGCCGCATCGGGGTGGGCTACTGCGGACACCGCGCGCGACTGGGTTGGGGATTCCACCCGCGCGACGCTATCTCGTGAACACGTCACCGCGTGGTGTGTAACACCGCCGTGTCATCCCGATATATGAACGAGACCATTCGGGATGTTCGACATCCGCCCAGCTCAGCTTGTGACGCCGGTCACATCTGTCGATTCGTCATGGGCTACAGGTTGCCCCGCCGCAACCGTTTCGTTACCGTCGCCAGGGTCTAAGTCACAGGCAGGTCACGGGCAGGAGGACGGCAGGGCACATGCACCACCGCGCTCAGTTCACGGCCAGTCGATTTGTGAAACAACACGCCGACCCGGAATCCATCGAGCCTTCGCAGGCATTTCGGACCGCGGCAGATCACGAGTTCGAGCGTTGCAATCCAGCAGCGGAGCCGTCTCCGGTCACGCTGCTACACCGAGTGGACGACGGCGTCACGCCCAGCTATCCGACGCCCCCGGAGGTTCGTTACTCCGAGGCCGAAAGTTCTGAGATTTGCAGCGCCATGCTCCACAATGAGAACAAGTCCGAAAACCTCGAAGACTCGACTCCTTTCGACGCCTTCACCCCCGCCGGATCCGCTGACGCGTCCCGCGATGTCGCCGCCCCGGCGCGACGCGGCGGCTTACACCGCCTCCCCACTCCCCCCTCCGCCCTCAAGGGCCGCGCCGCAGTCATCGCGGTAGCCGCCGGCGCAGTCGTCGCCGCGGGCCAGGCAGCAATCAGTTCGCCGGCCAAGGACTCCGATCACTCCGAGGTCTCCCTCACCGCTTCCGGCGCCGCCGCGACCACCGCCGTTCCGCAGGCCGCCCAGTTCAGCGACGTCGCTCAGAATCCCTCCTCCGACAGCTCGGCACCCCAGGTGCTCGCGGTCGCGAACCCCACCGATCTGGGGCAGTTCTCCAACCTCCTCGCGAAGGGCCAGCGTTTCAGCGAGGAGCGCGCGGCCCGCGAGGCCGCCGCCCGCCGCCCGCTGTTCGTCCTCCCCGCCAAGGGCACCTACACCTCGTCGTTCGGGGCACGTTGGGGCACACTGCACGCCGGTGTCGACATCGCCAACGCCATCGGCACCCCGATCTACGCGGTCGCCGACGGCGAGGTCATCGATTCGGGTCCGGCCTCCGGCTTCGGCATGTGGGTGCGCGTCCAGCACGCCGACGGCACCATCACCGTGTACGGCCACATCGACACCACGCTGGTCACGGTGGGCCAGAAGGTCATGGCCGGCGATCAGATCGCCACGATGGGCAACCGCGGCTTCTCCACCGGCCCGCACCTGCACTTCGAAGTGCACCTGGCCGGCGAGAACAAGATCGATCCGCTCCCCTGGCTCGCCACCCGCGGCATCAGCCTCGGCGTCGAGCAGCCCTGACGCTCGATCCCACGATCACGGCCTGCGTCACCACACTGAGCGGACGAGCCCGTCCCCGGCGACCGGCCCGCTCGAACGCCTCGGCGGTTGCTCGCGATTCAGAAGAGGTCCTGCAGCGCCCGCACCGATGAGGGCGTGGACGAGTGGGCCCCGTCGGACACTCGTCGTCGGTTCGACCCGAGGCGAATCCTGGAGCAGGGAACTGGGTTCCGAACCGAAATCTCGTTCGAGCCGTACTGCGCCCACCGGCCGACTTCTACAGTGTCGCAACGGATCCTGAGTGCAGTCCTCGACGACACCGGCAATCGGCTGGGGCGGATCGGTTCCCGCGCTGTGCGACCCACTCCGACTGGATGTTTCTACGAAGACTGCGTGAACCGCTCGCGCAGCGTCGCGAGTTGCTCGGCGGTGAGTCCGAGCCCGTCACGCGCGTAGTCCTCGACGGTGCCGAAGTGGGTGCGCATCTCGTCGAGAGCGGCATCGATGTAGCTCTCACGGACACCGAGGAGAGGACGGATCAGCTCCGGGTCGACACCCTTGCTCTCGACGAAGGCGAGGATCGGATCGGTCATGGGCGCCAGATCGGTGTTCGTTTCGAGGTAATCGGCGCGCACGTCGGTCTCGTCGGCGCCGAGGAGGAGCAAGAAGGAAGTCGCGGCCCATCCGGTGCGATCCTTGCCGGTGGTGCAGTGGAAGAGGGCAGCCCCGGCACGCTTCTCGTCGATCAGGTCGAGATAGAACGCGCGGTATGCGCTCAGCRCTGAGGGCAAACTGACGAAGTTTCGGTTCGCCTCCTCCATCTGCCCGATCCCGCGCCCGTCGTTGATCGTCCCGGCGTATGCGACCGGGTCCGTCATGAGAAGTCCGGTGGCCGCGGCGTTCTGGGCGTTGTCGGCCAGCACGTCGAGCCAGACCGTATGCACCGTGTCGGGAAGGCGATCGAGGGCACCTTCGCGCTCGGCAGCAGTGCGGAGGTCGTACACAGTCGCGACACCGAGGACCTCGAAGGCGGTGAGGTCGTCGTCGTCGAGCTTCGCGAGCGTCGCCGAGCGGTACAGCGCGCCCGGGCGGACGGTGCCGGATGCAACGGGAATGCCGCCGAGGTCACGGAAGTTCGGGGCACTCTCCAGGAGAACGCGACGGTCGAGCGGGTGAGCGGTCATAGCTGACTCCTACGGGGTTGGTTCCAGGACAAGGTATTTCGGCGGATCGTGGAGACAATTGTGAGGGACCGTCGAACCGCGCGACACCGACGAGGACGATCGCCACGGTCATCACTGCTGCGACAAGGAGCAGTATCAACCGTCACGCCTGATTCACACTGCGCACGAGCTTCTCTGCACTGCGTCGTTTGAGCCACCTGTCGATGACGAAGGCCATGAAGATCCACCCGCCGAGTGCCGTGATCACCCAGACAATGATCGGTGCGAAGATCCAAGACTGGACGCCGCTGATCTGAATGCCATCGGGGAACAGGGATGCAACCCACAGCGCGAGCAGCGTGGCGACCAGCCCGACACCACCCGCAAGCGGAGCGGCATAGCGCTGCGCCACGCTGAGCACGAACGGGCCGAGAATCATGTGGGCCAAGGTGAATACGCCGATTGCCACGAAGAATCCGGTGAAGCTCAGATCCACCCCGGGTAAAACGAAATGCACCACGATCAACGCCACCACACCGAGTACGCATTGCGAAAAGAGCTGGAACAGCAGACACATACGTCGTGCCTCCTTGATCAGTCGAGCCACCCGGCGACTACCCGGTGTTCTCGGAACAATAATGGGTTTGCCCTCCGACGATCATCGGTCCGAGGCGTCGCGGCGAGGAAGCCGAAACCACTACCCGCGTTTCTACCCGCCGAGTGCGCCCCCGTTGAAGTACTCCGTTGACGAGTCGGACCGCCCCGCAACCTATCTGCTGTCGGCTGCTTGAACAGCAGCACGACGTTTGGTCACACCCAGCTTGCGGTAGATCGAGCGAATGTGCGTCTTCACCGTGGGGTAGGCGATGCCGAGGTGCGCTGCGATCTCATCTGCAGTCATCGCGGTACGCAGATATGTGAGTATCTCCTTTTCTCGTTCCGTCAGGACTCCCGCGAGCAGTACCGACAGTTGGTTCCGTCGTTCCAGGATCGTGCACAAGAGCTCGTGATGTCTCGACCCCCGTAGTGCGTGAGCGTTCAAGAGATCGACAATCACCGGATCGTCAGAGAGAAATGGGGCGAGAATCCGTTCGGGGAGTGCAGCCTCCAGCGCACGATCCAACTGCTCATGCGCTTGGAGACCATGCCCTGATACGGAGTTCAGTGCGGCTGAGGTGACGAGTGTGCTCACCAGCGCATATCGCGGCAGCCCGGCCGATGTTGCGAGGCGAAGCGCTCGAGCCGACGGTTCCGGATCCCCCAAGACTCGATAGAGTTCCGCGAGAAGCGCATGAGCAACCGCAGCACCTGTGCGGGTAAGAACAGGCCTGGCGATACGGCGAGCTTGCTCGTCCTGCCTTTGCGCGTGGGCGAGCCAGGCCGTGGTGACGCGCCGCAGCGTATCCCAAGGAATGCCATGCTTGTCCGCAGTGCTCACGCCTCGCAGCAAACGCGCCGCGGTGTGGTATCGGTCTTCCCGGTTCAGAGCGATCAGGCTCATCACCAAGTAGAGACGGGCGAGCGCCTCGAAGTTGGTTCCGGGGCTGCCCTCTACGATGACGGAGTCGAAGTGAGCGATCGCCTCCTCGAAGTCGCCGCGCCAGAAAGCGATGCACCCTCGATTCGACTGTGGGAGACCACCTTCGAAGCGTTCCCAGTCGGACGCCACCTCCCTGGAAGGGAGCCCGTCGAGGATCTCTTCGGCTTCGGTGAATGCTCCCGCGTGGGTGAGCGCAAAGGCCAGATTGGATTGCGCGAGACGCAACGTCTCCGCACGCGACTGCAACTGCGCCTCATCGCTGGCGGAGCGAAGTAGCGCGATAGCACGAGGGAGATCGCGACGAAGCCTGACCTCGGTCCATCCGAGGAGGAAAAGCGCGGATGGGTAATCGTCCTCCGGTTCGCACTGGGCGAGCGCGTGGCGCGCGCGATCGGCGATGACGGCCTTGGTCGAGGAGTCTGGAGCGAGCAGCAGGTCAGTGAAGCAGACGACGAAATCGTCAGACGCAACCCGTAAACCCTGTCCGCGGAGAAACTCCGCACCGTACGGGTCGCCACTGAGGTCGCGGCAGCACGCCCGTATCAGCAGGATGTGCGGGTCGTGCGGATCAGGATGGGCAAGGCAGAGCTGCTCGAGTTCCCTCGTGTGAGATTCGAGAATCAGACGGAGCCAGTTCTTCCGTAGGACGCTTCGAGCCTGCTCTGCCTCACCGGAGGCGAGTGCCTCACGCACGGCTTCGATCATGTGTCGAAGATACTCGAGACGAGCGTTCATCGGCCATAGAAATCCGGTCTCATCCGCTGCGGATGAGACCGCGATCGAAGCCTGCAGGAACCGGTGAGAATTGCCGCAATGAACGGAATTGCCGGGTTGAGCCGGCGGAATGTCGGGCGGGAGTTCCTTGCCGGAGTCACACTGCTCGCGTTCAGCTGGGTGCGCAGCGGCGCGCTTCCGCGGCTGGGCCGTTTCGAGGTCGTGCGCGAAGGAGATCCGATCCACCCGACGAACCGGGCCGCCGTCGCCGAACTCGCAACCGCTCCCACCGACGCGACTGCTACGTAGGGGAACTGACCATGTTGGGTTCTGTCATCGGGGAGACGCTGCCGCTCGCGCTTGGCATCGCGATCAGCCCTTTCACGATCATCGCGGCCATTCTCATGCTGCTTTCCTCGAGCGCTCGCCGCACCGGCCCCGGATTCCTGATCGGTTGGATCCTCGGGATCGCCATCGCGGTGACGGCGTTCGTGTTGCTCGCCGGCCTGCTCACACCCCACGGCGACTCGGGTGGATCGAACGTGCCGCGTGCAATCGTGCAGCTCCTGCTCGCGGCCCTGTTGCTGCTGCTCGCGGTCAGGCAATGGCGAGGCCGACCGAAGCCCGGCGTGGATCCCGCACTCCCGAAATGGATGGCCGCCATCGACGGCTTCACGTTGAAGCGCGCATTCGGCCTCGGCCTCTTGCTTTCGGCACTCAACCCGAAGAACCTCCTCATCGCCGCGAGCGCCGGAGTGACCATCGGAGACGCCGGTCTCGCCGCCCTCCCGGCAAGTATCGCGACGGGGGTCTTCGTCCTGTGCGCCACCTCGACGGTGTGGGTGCTGGTCTCGGCGTTCATCGTCGCTTCAGAGCAGCTCCGGGGACCGCTGGATGCCCTGCACCGGTGGCTCGTCCGCGAGAACAACGTGGTCATGACCGTACTCATGGCATTCATGGCGGCACTCATCCTCGGCAAGGCCATCGCCTCCCTCTGACCTCTGCTTCGCCACTCTCCCTCATCAATCGGCCGCGAACCCCGCGGCCCCTTACACGAATCGGACAACACACATGAACTTCTGGGAAAGCCTCGGCTGGATGCTGTCGGCGACCGTCTTCATCGGATATCTCTTCGCGCTGTTCGCGATCATCGCCGACCTGTTCCGCGACCATAAGCTGAACGGTTGGTTGAAGGCCCTCTGGGTGTTCTTCCTGCTCTTCCTGCCCATCGTGACAGCGCTCGTCTATCTCGTCGCCCGCGGCGAAGGGATGACGGAACGCAGCAACAAGGCCGCACGCGACGCGGAGAACGCTGCCGAATCGTATATCCGCGAGGTCGCAGGGAAGAGCCCCAGCGAGGAGATCGCCACAGCCGCAGCACTCCTCGAAGCAGGAGCCATCAACGAGGACGAGTTCACCGCACTGAAGCTGAAGGTCCTCTCGTGAGCGGCGACGTGGTGAGTGYTGCGCGTTTCGGACCTGTCGACTTCTATCTTCTCGGCCTGCCCGGGGAGAGCCTCGACTCGGCCGCACTCTCCGCGCTCACCGACCTTGCAGATACCGGCCTGGTGCGACTGCTCGATCTGATCGTCATCTCCAAGTCCGAGGAGGGCGAACTCACCCTCATCGAGGTCGAGGAGTTGCCGAACGGCTTCGAGATCAATGTCGAGATGCTCGGCGCGTCCGGTCTCCTCGGGCATGAAGACATCACCGAACTCGCGGCGGCGATCCCCGCCGGCGCTGCGGCGCTGCTGGTCGCGCTCGAGCTGGTCTATCAGCGTGAGCTCGCCACCCGGACCGCCGAGTCGGGCGCGGTGCTACTGGGCTACGAGCGGATTCCCGCCCCGATCGTCAACGCCCTCATGGACACGATCACCCCGAAACTGGAGGTCTGACATGCCGTTCATCCCGAGAACCGGTCGACCCGGACTGCTGGGCCTTGCCGCGCGCACCGCGATCGTGACCGGTACCGCGACCGCCGTCAGCGACGGTATGGCCACCCGCCGGCAGCGACGGGCCCAGGCCGAGTACGAGCAGGCCCAGTACGAGTTGGCCCAGCAGCAGGCAGCACGCGCGATGACCACACGCGCGCCCGCTGCCCCGGTCGATCTCGTCGCCGAGTTGCAGAAACTCGGCGATCTCAAATCACAAGGCCTGCTGAGCGATGCCGAGTTCGAAGCCGCGAAAGCGCGACTGCTCGGCTGAATTCCCCGACGGGGCGAGGGATACCCGCTCCCGTGCCGTACCCGACACCGAATGGAACCCGCTATGTCCGCGATTCCCGTCAACGTCCTGAACTTCAATCGGGCCGAATCCGATCTCATGTTCGCTCGCCTGGCGGCGGGCGTCGGCCTGGGCACCTGGAACCACACTCGTGAGCTCGAGCCGCTGGACAACCAGCCGATCATCCGCCAGAACCGCGACACCCTGTACAGCAGCAGCATCATCGACGTGCGCGAAGACGTCACGATCACGGTGCCGGATACCGGCAAGCGCTACATCTCCGTGTGGGTGATCAGTCAAGATCATTACGGTCCGGTCATCCTGCGCGATCCGGGAGAGCACGTGCTCACGCGCGAACTGGTCGGGACCGACTACGCCGCACTCATCGTGCGCATCCTCGTCGATCCGAACAGTCCCGAAGACGTCGCCGAGGTGAACCGGCTGCAGGACGTCCTCGCCATCGACGGCGGCGGAACAGGCGAGTTCCCGTTGCCCGGCTACGACGAGCAATCGCAGAACGAGACCCGCGACGCGATCCTCGCACTCGCTCGCGGCGTCAGCAAGTACGACCGATCATTCGGCACCGCAGCAGAAGTCGATCCGATCATGCACCTGCTCGGCACCGCCTCCGGCTGGGGTGGCCTCCCTGAACAGGAGGCCACCTACGTCAGCGTCGACGAACGCCTCCCTGTCGCGGAATACCGTCTCCGTCTGAACGACGTTCCGGTGGATGCGTTCTGGTCGGTGTCGCTGTACAACGCGGCCGGCTACTTCGAGGAGAACGCCCTGGGCGTGAACAGCATCAACAGCCTCACCGCCACCCCCGACGCCGACGGCGGTACCACCATCCGCTTCGGCGTACACCTCGACGGTGTCGCGAACGCCCTGCCCATCATGCCGGGCTGGAACTACGTGCTGCGGCTGTACCGCCCCCGGCCCTCCGTGCTCGACGGCACCTGGACGGCGCCGCGTCCCGAAGCGCTCTAGCGGGGAGCGGGGCCACTGCCCCACCGGGTGGCGCAGCACCGGCATGCGATCCCACTCGGACTCACCATCGATACCCAGGCCCGCGCAGACACCACTGGAGTTGGTGCCCTTCACAAGTCGCCGTCACTCATACCGCCCAGCAGCACCGTCCCCTCGCCGAGCACCGCTCTTCCGGCAACCTCGTCAGAGGACCGAGCGCGTGCGAGACAGACCTGAACGGGGATCTACCACAATTCGTCAGCCACCTCACAAGGAGCGAGATGCCTTCATTGAAAACGTTCGTAGCTGCGGCGGCGCTGACCGCGATCACAGCGTTGCCCGGGACCGGGTCCGCGGTCGCTGCGCCGGCGATTGGATCGGTCGATCTCGGTTCGTCGAGCGGATCCGGATTCGGATCCGTCGATCCCGGTTCGAGCGGCCCCGATCCCGAGCATCCGGTGTCGACCTGCTTCTGGTCCGTGCCAGTCAATCCCGAGCTCGCAGACCCGCAGCTCAACTACGCCTTCCCCGACACCGCGGCGGTCTATTGGGCTGCGCAGTTCACTATCCCGGAGGATGCCGAACTGGTCATCCGGGGACAGTACGCGCACGCGCGTTACCAGTCGTTGAACTCGTACAACGCCGGCACCGCGATGCCGACCGCCGTCCTCAACGACATTTCGACCGCCCCGGACGCCGGTTCGCAGAACACCTATCTTCCGGGCGCCGACCGCCTGAATGAAGACGGCAGGTCGTATACGGTCTCTGTGCTCGACGAGACGCCGCCGGCTGAGCCGCGACACAACACTCTGTATGCCGGTGTGCCAGGACAGGATCGGATCAGCCTCCTCTACCGCATTTACCTTCCCGACAATGGACGTGATCTCACCGGCGGCGTAGGACTACCGGATCCAGAGTTGCACCTCGCCGACGGTCAGGTGCTGCGCGGCGAAGCACTGTGTTCGGCGGTCGACGCGGACAATGCGATCTTGAAGCCCACTCCACTGCCGCTGGACACGTACAAGGCTCTGCGCGACCAGCCGGGCAAGCCGGCGACATTCCCTGCGGACCAGACACCTGTGTGGCGGGCCTACTACAGCGCCGAGTTCACGCTCGGGTGTACCTATCTCGGCAAGTGTGATGGCACACCCCAGCGGGTGGGCGGACAGTACTCCAACATCGACAACAGCTACGTCACGGCCGAAGTCAACCGCGGGTTCGGCGACGTTCTGGTACTTCGTGGCGAACTGCCGCGAACTCCGAAGACGACGACGGGCACGCAGCATATGAACGGCAATGTCGACATGCGGTTCTGGTCGATGTGCAACAACGAATCACTGGCAACGACGAAGGTGATCGCATGCCTGTACGACGAGCAGGTGACCACTGATGCGGCCGGTCGTTACACAATCGTCGCGTCGCTGCCTGAAGACCGACCCGCAAATGCCACCAAGGAGTGCGGGGTGTCATGGCTGCCGCTCTCGCCGACTGGCGATGGCGCCGGGCATCCCGACGATTCCCTCCTGATCATGCGGAACATGCTGCCGTCCAAGGACTTCAGCCATGCCGCGCATGATACCGAGACTCCCGGCGATGAAAAGGCCGTCATGGGGCAGTACTTGCCGGAAGGACAGTACACGGCCAAGTCCGCATTCGAGGCGAGTGGCTGCGCCGAGTAGTCGGACATCTGAACGAGCCGCGCGCGTCTCAACTGTCCATCACCGACACGTCACGGACCAGGTTCACGGGTTGGTCTGCGGCCTGACGCTTCTGGCCGTCGTGCGGCCGCAGCCAACCCGCGATGGCGCCTGACGAGTGCTGGTGAAAGGTAACTCCGAGACCGAGAGTATGCATGCATGATTGGGAATGCCGGACGCCGGCTTTCCCGTGCGAGTCGCGAGGCTCGTACACAGGTGCTGGTGCGTGACCGGGTGATCCGCCTGGTCGAGGGGGACGCTCCGCAACGACGGCTCCGCATCCTGCGCGGACCGTTGGGTGCCGGGAAACCTCGACGGGCTGCCCGCAGTGCTGCAGGTGTCGCTGGTTCCCCCGCTCACGGAGGCAGAGAGACGCACCCTCGAGGCACTCCGAAACGGGCGAACCACCCGGGAAGCGGCGGCCGAGCTGTTCATCTCACAGGACACCGTGAAATACCGACTGAAGAGCATCTACCGGAAGTTCCAGAGCGCCGATCGCGCAGACATCCTCTACCGTGCCGAACGCGCTGGTCTCCTCAGGCGATGACCTGCCTACCG
>NZ_JBFRDL010000023.1:0-110018 GCF_052113525.1 Rhodococcus sp. TAF43 | reverse complement strand
GCGTTGAAGGGTTCGAGTGCGGCGGAGGAGATTTCCCGGGATCGCGCTTCCCTTGGTCGGTTGGGTGCTGGCAAGCTGGAGGTCGTCGAGTGTGGTGTCGATGTGTTGCCGGTGCCGACGATCGTGGTGAGCGCGGAACGAGTCGCGCAACACGGTCGCCGGCACCGCTGAGTTACCGGCATTCGAGAGCTCGAGGGTTGAGAATTGCGTCATGAGTGGTCATCAAGTGAAGGAGCAGTAGATGTCGGCTGGACCTGAATCCGCCGTTTCACGGGAAACGGTTTCACGTGAAACTGCGGCCCCGCCCGAATCGACCGGCGGCAGTCGAGACCAGAGCCTCGCCCACTCCCCCTACGCCGGTATCTCCCTCGCGGACACGCCGATCGGCGCCGCCGCGCAGCGTGCGAGTCAGGTGCTCCATCCCGGTTCGGTGACTCTGCCGAAGCCGTCGCATCGTCGGGTGTTCACGATCGCCAACCAGAAGGGTGGCGTCGGCAAGACCACCTCCACGGTGAATCTGGCGTCGGCGCTGGCGATCCAGGGGCTCACCGTCCTCGTCGTCGATCTCGATCCGCAGGGCAACGCGAGCACCGCGCTGGGTGTCCCCCACACGTCGGGGACGCCGTCGAGCTACGAACTGCTCCTCGGTGAGGTGACCGCGAAGGAAGCGATCCAGCAGAGCCCCCACAACGAACGCCTCTACTGCATCCCCGCGACGATCGACCTGGCCGGCGCGGAGATCGAACTCGTCTCGATGGTGGCGCGCGAGAACCGCCTCAAGAACGCGCTGTCGGAGAAGGCGCTCGCCGACATCGACGTCGACTTCATCCTCATCGACTGCCCGCCGTCGCTGGGCCTGCTGACGGTCAACGCGATGGTCGCCGCGAAGGAGGTGCTGATCCCGATCCAGTGCGAGTACTACGCGCTCGAGGGCGTCGGGCAGTTGCTCCGCAACATCGAACTGGTCCAGGCGCACCTCAATCCGGAACTGCACGTCTCGACCGTGCTGCTGACGATGTACGACGCCCGCACCAAGCTGGCCGACCAGGTGGCCGAGGAGGTGCGCAAGCACTTCGGCGACGCGGTGCTGCGTGCGATCATCCCCCGCAGTGTGAAGGTGTCCGAGGCTCCCGGTTACGGGATGACGGTCCTCGACTACGACCCCGGATCGAGGGGGGCGATGAGCTATCTCGACGCCGGCCGAGAACTCGCGGCACGCGGGATGACCACCACGACGCAGGAGCAGTAGAGATGGCGCAGACACGTAAGGGCGGGCTCGGCCGCGGGCTGGCGGCGCTGATCCCGACGGGACCGGCCAACGGTGGACCGGGACTGGGGAACGCGGCCGCGGACGTCATCATCGGGACGTCGGCGCCGGCCGCCGGTGTCGCCACCAAGGATCCCGTGGATCCCCCGGCGGACGCAGCGGAGTCGGGGGCCACCGCGGCCGCGCCGAATGCCGCCAAGAAGACCGCAGCGAAGGCCACGGCGAAGGCCCCGGCCAAGACCCCGGCGAAGCCGGCCGCGGCCGCGAAGGCCGCGGATGTCGTCGCGACCGCCCCGACTCCGGCACCCGCGGTCCGCACCGACGAGGAGCCACTCTCCCCCGCCGGTGCGGTGTACCACGAGATCCCGCCGCACCTGATCGAGCCGAACCCCAAGCAGCCCCGCCACGTCTTCGACGAGGAGGCGCTGAACGAACTGGTGCACTCGATCCGCGAGTTCGGACTGATGCAGCCGATCGTCGTCCGGCGGATCGGCCCCGAGCAGTACCAGCTCGTCATGGGCGAGCGCCGCTGGCGGGCGAGCCAGATCGCCGGCCTCGAGACGATCCCCGCGATCGTCCGCGAGACCACGGACGAAACGCTGCTGCGCGATGCCCTCCTGGAGAACATCCATCGGGTGCAGCTCAACCCGCTCGAAGAGGCGGCCGCGTATCAGCAGTTGCTCGAGGAGTTCGAGGTCACCCACGAGGAGTTGGCGGCACGGATCGGACGCTCGCGTCCGGTCGTGACGAACATGATCCGACTCCTCAAGCTCCCGATCCCGGTGCAGCGCCGCGTCGCGGCCGGTGTGCTGTCCGCGGGCCACGCCCGTGCGCTGCTGTCCCTCGAGGCGGGAGCGGATGCGCAGGAGGTGCTCGCGGCCCGCATCGTGGCCGAGGGCATGTCGGTGCGGGCAACGGAGGAAGCGGTCATGCTCGCGAATCGCGAGGGCCCCTCCCCTACCCCACCGGTGAAGCGGAAGCCGATCCAGATGCCGGGTCTGCAGGACGTCGCCGAGCGGCTGTCGAGTTCGTTCGACACTCGCGTCACGGTGAGTCTCGGCAAGCGGAAGGGCAAGATCGTCGTCGAGTTCGGTTCGGTCGACGATCTGGAGCGCATCGTGGGCATGATGGAGAAGCAGAGCGGTAACTGATCGCGTTTCACCGGCTCCGGGAACCCGTGACCATAACGTCACTGTGACGTTATGGTCACGGGTTCCCGGAGCGGGGTCACGGGTCTCCGAAAGAGTCTGCTCCACAGGCTGATTCATGGGCCGGACATCGTCGCCGGGCCGCCGACGGAACTATCCCCTATTCTGGAGGGGATAGTTCCGTCGAGGAGGGGCGAGCATGGAGGCTGGCTTACACAGTGTCGACTAGCGTCACGTCACTCACACTGGACGGACTCGACAAGCTGTCCTCGCACGCGCGGCGATGCGTCTTCTGGGAAATGGATCCCGCCACGGTTCGCAGCTCCCGAGAGTTCAGTGGTTTCCACGACCCCGAGTTCGAGAAGGAAGCATGGCTGTCGATGGTCATGCTCGAGTGGGGTTCGTGCGGCCAGGTCGCCCTCGTCGACGACAAACCGGCCGGCTGCGCCCTGTACGCCCCACCGAACATGGTGCCCCGGGCCGACCTTTTCCCCACCTCGCCGGTGAGCGCCGACGCGATCCTGCTGACCACGATGCGGCTGGAACCGACCGGTGACGAGTTCGAGTTGGGGTCGACGCTCATCCAGGCAGCCGTCGGCGATCTGGTCCGTCGCGGTGTCCGCGCGCTCGAAGCCTTCGGGATCCGACCCGACGCCGACTCCTCCCCCAGTGACGTCCCCACCGCGACCGCGGCCCGCGAGTGTTCGCCCCAGGAATGCATGATCAGCGCCGACTTCCTGACGGACGTCGGATTCGAGGTGGTCGCACCCCATCACCGGTTCCCGCGGTTGCGGCTCGAGCTCGATCGGGACCACCTGTGGAAGGCGGACGTCGAGGCGGCCCTGGAGCGGCTCCTGGAGGTCGCGGCCCTGTCACTGGTCGACATCGGCGAACGAAGCGTTGTGGGCGCCCACTAGGGCCCATTCCGGGTGGTTCCGGCAACGCCGAGTGGCGCCGTGGAACCGCTACCGGGCCCGCTCCGCGCCGGACAGTTCCTCGGCGAGCAGTTCGGCGAACGTGAACGTCCCGGTCGGCGCGTCGTCCTGCCCGAGCAGGTACAGCCGCTTGACGGCGACGAGGATCGCCTCGGCGATGGTGTCGCGGTAACGCGGGTTCGTCAGCACCGAAACGTCGGAATCATTTGTGAGATAACCGATGTCGACCTGAACGGTAGGCATCTTGGTGAGCCGCAACAGATCCCAGGTGCGTCCGTGAGTTCTGCAGTCCTGCATAGGTGTTCGAGCCACGACCTCGCGCTGGATGAAGCCGGTGAGGATCTGGCCGATCATCGAGGTGGAGCCGTGCGAGTTGCCGAAGTGGAAGCTGGCCACGCCGCCCGCGGACGGGCTGGTGTGGCTGTCGCACCGCAGCGCGATCATCAGGTCGGCGTCGAAGCCGTTGGACGTCTCGGCGCGTTCGGCCTCGCTGGGGTTGGCGTGCGGCGGGCGGGACAGGAACGTCTCCATCCCGGTCGCCGCCATGCGACCTTCGAGCCGGCTCGCGAGATCCCACAGGATCTCGGCCTCGCTCATCGGGCCGTGCGGGGTCGAGACGATCAGACCGGTGTCGGCGCCGCCCAGACCGGGATCGATGACGATCCGCTTGCCGCTGAGCTGCGGGCCGGACCGGCGGACCAGCTCCTCCTCGCTGATCGCGTGCGGCGAACCGCCGGAGACCCGGGTGCCGAGCAGTTCCAGCGACCGCAGGGTCGCGGGGCCGCAGATGCCGTCGGCGGCGATCCCGATCTCCCGCTGGAACGAGCTGAGCGCCTCGTGCGTCTGCGGGCCGAAGTAGCCGTCCACCCGCCCGACGTAGAAGCCGAGGTCCTGCAGACGGGTCTGCAGGGCGGCGACGTCGTCGCCGTACAGCGGCGCGGACAGCTGATAGATGAGGGTGCGGGCGCCGAGGCGGTACGACGCCTCCTTGAGCGAGCGGTACGTCGCGGGACCGACGATCCCGTCGACCAACAGGCCACGCTGCTGCTGGAAGGCTCTGACGGCGGAATCGAGGTGGTGATCGAACACGGCGTCCGGGGCCACCCAGTGCGAGCCGTTGACGGCCTCACGCTGCGTCTCCGCTACCCCGTTGTGGAGGAAGCCCAGGCCGGTCAAGGTACCCCGAATCTCGGCGACGGCGGGGCCGTGATCGCCGTGACGGAGTAGCTGCATGCTCGCGGGCCTTTCGTTGCGGACGTCGATCGATTCTCTCAGACCGCCCCCGGATATCAGCAATCCAGTAGGCCACAGTGTGACAAGGCTGTAGCGCCAGTCGGGTCACACTGTGGCCTGTCCGGTGACACATTCGGTGCCTACCGGGCGGAGCGGAACGGATTCAGGTCAGAGGACGTCGGCGAGATCCTTGAGGAGGGCCGCCTTGCCCTTGGCGCCGACGATGGTCTTGATGGGCTTGCCGCCCTGGAACAGGATCATCGTGGGGATCGACATGACCTGGAAGTCGCGGGCCGCGCCCGGGTTCTGGTCGATGTCGAGCTTGGCGACGGTGAGCTTGTCGCCGTGCTCACCGGCGATCTCATCGAGCACGGGGGCGACCATCTTGCACGGGCCGCACCAGGTGGCCCAGAAGTCGACGAGCACGGGCTTGTCGGAGTCCAGAACCTCCTGCTTGAACGAGTCGTCGTTGATCGTGATGGTGTTCGACACGGGATCCTCCTGGGACCTGGAAGTGCGCGGATCGGGACAGTGCTCGGATCGGGTGGTGCGGGACCGACTCAGGCGTCGACGGCGACGGGCTCGCCCGCGGCGGCGAGGGTGTTGCCGGTGATGTCACCCTGGTCGGCCAGCCAGCGCTCGGCGTCGATCGCGGCGGCGCAGCCGGTACCGGCGGCGGTGATCGCCTGACGGTAGGTGTGGTCCACCAGGTCGCCGGCGGCGAAGACGCCCTCGGTCGAGGTCGCGGTGGTCGGCGACTGCACCTTGACGTAGCCGGCGTCGTCGAGCTGCACCTGGCCCTTGACGAGCTCGCTGCGCGGGTCGTGACCGATCGCGACGAACATGCCGGTGACATCGAGCGTGGACTGCTCGCCGGTGACGGTGTCGCGCACGACCAGGCCGGTGACGCTGTTCTCGCCGAGGACCTCGACCGGCTCGGCGCCTGTGACGAAGCGGATCTTCTCGTTCGCCTTGGCGCGCTCGAGCATGATGCGGGACGCGCGGAACTCCTCGCGGCGGTGCACGAGGGTGACGCTGCGGGCGAACTTGGTGAGGAAGGTGGCCTCCTCCATCGCGGAGTCGCCGCCGCCGACCACGACGATGTCCTGGTCGCGGAAGAAGAATCCGTCGCAGGTGGCGCAGGCGCTGACGCCGCGGCCGAGGAGGCGTTCCTCGCCGGGGATGCCCAGGTAGCGGGCGGCGGCGCCCATCGCGAGGATGACGGCGCGCGCGTAGTACGTCTCGCCGCCCACGACGATCTTCTTGACCGGGCTGTCGAGCTCGAGTTCCTCGACGTCCTCGGTGCGGATGTCCGCACCGAAGCGCTTGGCCTGCTCGCGCATCTCGTCCATCAGGTCCGGGCCCATGATGCCCTCGCGGAAGCCGGGGAAGTTCTCCACCTCGGTGGTGGTCATCAGCGAGCCGCCGAACTGGGTGCCCTCGAAGAGCAGGGGCTCGAGCTCCGCACGGGCGGCGTAGACGCCGGCCGTGTATCCGGCGGGTCCGGAGCCGACGATGATGAGGTCACGGACCGTGGTCGGAGTAGTCATGCGGGCCTTTCCTGTTCCTGTGATGCAGTCGTGCGATGCGGTGGTTCACTGCTGCTCGCGCGATTCCGCCGGTGGCGGCGCAGCTCGCGGAGTCGGTCAGGTCAACAACAGATTAATGGGTGTTGTTCCCCGCGTCCGTGAGCCGCACGGCACCGGCGCTGTCGAACGTTTCACGTGGAACCGGACGTGTGGAACGAGTCATAGTTCCCCCCACCGTCACTCCGGCCGGCCGGCGAGGTCGGTGACGAACGGGCGGATCAGGGCCGCGGTGGTGCGTCGGACATGATCGACGTCCTCGCCCCGCTCCACCTGGCGGGTCGCGGCGTGCAGCACGGCGTTGACGAGTTCGGACGTCGCCGCCACGTCCGGCACCCCGAGTTCGGCGAGCGCGTCGGACAGCGGAGTGACGAGGTCCGCGTGCATCGCGCGGCTCTTGGCGTCGAGTTCGGGACCCGGTGCGATCTGCGCCAGCGCCGTGGCGATGGCGTGCTCCCCCTCGGCCACCAGCTTCAGGTTCGCGTCGACGTAGGCCAGCACCCGCTGATCGGGGCCGCCGGCGTCGGACATCTCGGCGGTGACCCGGGCCGACCACCGGGGAAAGGAGTCCTCGATGAGCGCCTCGAGCAGGTGCTGCCGGGACCGGAAGTACTGGTACATGCTCGAGCGCGCGAGTCCGGCGCGGGCCGCGACCTCGCCGAACGGGGGGATCTCCGTGGCGCCTTCGGCGAGGACCTCCCGAGCGGCGTCGAGGAGGGCACGCTGTTGCGCGGCTCGATGCTCACCGACAGTCGGTGCACTGATCCGCGGCACGCGCCCTCCTCTTCGCACTCGTCTCGGTTACCGGGGTTCGAGTCGCCCGTCCGTCATCTCGACCACGCGGTCGCAATAGTCGAGAACATCGTAGTCGTGGGTCACCATGACGGTCCCTACGCGCGACTCCCGGGTCTCACGCGCCAGCAGTTGCACGATCTCGTGGCTGCGGGCCCGGTCGAGGGCGGCGGTCGGCTCGTCGACCAGCAGCAGCGACGGCGACGACACCAGGGCGCGGGCGATGCCGACGCGCTGACGTTCACCGCCCGAGAGCTGGTCGGGGCGTCGGTCGACCTTGTGACCCAGACCCACCTGCTCGAGCAGCGCGATCGGGTCGCGGAACGTGCGGCCCTTGCTGTTGCCGAGATGCGACACCAGCCGCAACTGGTCGGCGGCGGTGAGCGACGGGATGAGGTTGCCGCTCTGGAACACGAACCCGATGTGCGCCCGCCGGAACTTCGCCGCCTCGGCGCGCTTCATGTCGAGCAGGTTGCGGCCGCCCACGTGGACGGTGCCCGAGTCCGGTGTGGTGAGCGCCCCCGCCACCGCGAGGAGGCTCGACTTGCCCGAGCCCGACGGGCCGACGACGGCGACCATCTCGCCCGGCCGGACGGTCAGGCTCACCTTGTCGAGTGCGGTCACGGTCTGCTCGCCGTCACCGAGACGCAGATTGGCGTCGACGATGTCGAGGGCGGCGGTCTCGATTGCGGTTTCGGTCGTGCTCACGGTGTTCTCCTGTGCGCTGCTTCGCCGGGCGCTCATCGCTGGCCTCCCAGCGCGTTCAACGGGTTGACCGAGGCGATGCGGATGATCGCGATCGCGGCGCCGACCAGTCCGAGGACCGTCAGCGCGGCCGCGGCGACCGCGACGGCCGCCGGTTCGAGCAGGAACGGCACTCCCCCGCCGATCAGCGAGCCGAAGCCGTAGCCGACCGCCGCGCCCACTGCGACGGAGCCGAGCAGCAGGATGAACGCCTGCGCCAGGCCGTCGCGCAGCAGGTATCCGGTGGAGGCGCCCATCGCGCGCATCACCGCGATCTCGTGCTTGCGCTGGATCGTCCACACCGTGAAGAACGCGCCGACGACGAGCGCGGAGATGGCGTAGAGGAACACCTTGATGAGGTCCAGGGTCATGGTTTCGGCGCTGAAGCCCGGTGACGACGCGAACGAATCCTCGAGCGCGACGGTGGACGTCGCCGCTGCCGCGTCGCCCGCGGCGTAGTCGAGCGTGGCGCCGGGCTGTGCCTGCAACGCGACGGCGGTGGACTCGGTCATCGCCTGCGCGGGCACGGGCTCGCCGGGACGGACGCCGGAGTGCAACTCGCGCCACGTGTCGATCGGCAGGTAGGCGACGTCGACATGGCCGAACGTCTGCTTGCCGTCGGTGACGCCGACGATCTTCAGTTCGGTGCCGCGACGATCGATCGTGATGGTGTCACCGAGGTCGACGCCGGCGTCGAGGGCGCTCTTGCTGATGACGATGCCGTTCGGCTCGCCCAGTCCGGCGCCTCGAGCGGCGGACGGGGCGAGGAACGAGTCGGCCGGGACGCCGAAGAGCGCGAAATCGACCGGCACGTCCTTGTCGTTGTGGGCGTTGACGAGCATGTTGCCGAACGGCTGGGCCTCGGCGACGCCGGGCTGTGCGCGCCACGCGTCGACCTGCTCGTCGGTGACGACGCTGCGCGAGAACGCGGAGTCGGTCTTGGTGCCTTCGTTGAATGCGAACCCGTCGACCGGCATGGCCTTCAGGCCCGAGACGCCGTCCTCGACGAGGCCGGAGGACAGCCCGGACAGCAGCACCATCAGCACCGAGATGAGGGCGATGACACCGCCCATCAGGCCGAATCTGGATCGCGCGAACCGTAGCTCCCGCAGGGCGAGGAACATCTGTGAACTCCTGGTCGGTGTGATCTGTCGATGTAGCCGACGCGGGAACTCCAATCTTCCCGACGGCCTGTCGGTAAATATACCAACGGGCTGTCGGTAAGTTCGGTGACGTTGCTCTCGCCCGGCTATCGGGCCCGGGTGTTCTCCCACAGCGCCTCGCGCACGACGCACCGCGTCCCGGTGTAGATCGTGGGCATGCACTTGTTGCAGTGGATGCACAGTCCCTCGGTCGCGCGCCCGCGTCGGAACTTCTCCGGCAGGTACGGATCGCGGAGCAGCGCGCGTGCCATGGCGACGAACTCGAAGCCGTCGTGGAGTGCGGTGCGGACGGTGTCGAGATCGTTGATGCCGCCGAGCAGGATCAGCGGCATCGACAGCGCCTCGCGGAACTGCCGGGCGAGGGGCAGGAAGAAGGCCTCCTCGAACGGGTAGGTCGGAAGGATCCGCGGTCCGTAGACCTTGAGTCCCAGTCCCACCAGTTTCGGTTGCGCGGCAACGAATTCGGCCATCGGGACCTCGCCGCGGAAGTAGTACATGCCGTTGAGCAGCGAGCTGCCGCCGGTGAGTTGCATCCCGTCGAGGTGGCCGTCCGACTCGATCAGCCGGGCGATCTGCAGGCTCTGGTCCAGCCACAGTCCCCCGGGGACACCGTCGGCCATGTTGAACTTGGCGGTGACCGCGACGGAACCGCCGACCGCCGTGCGGATCCGTTCGAGCACCTCGCGCGGAAACCGGGACCGCGCGACGACGCTGCCGCCGTACACGTCGGTGCGCCTGTTGAGGTTGGGGCTCAGGAAGCTGCTCAGCAGATAGTTGTGGCCCAGGTGGACCTCGAGCGCGTCGAACCCGGCGTCGACGGCCACTCGCGCCGCGTTCTCGAAGTCCCGGGCCACCTGCTCGAGCTGGTCGCGGGTCGCGGCACGTACCAAACCCATTGCGGGAGCGCTGATCCGGGTCGACGGCGCCAGCGTCCGGGACTTGTTCGCGCGCTGGTTCGCGACCAGGCCGGCGTGCCCGATCTGGGCGCAGGCCAGCGACCCCTCGGCGTGCACGGCGTCGGTGAGCTGCCGCAGGTCCCGTCCGGTGTTCCCGTCGAGGACGAGCGTGTTGTTGTGCACGCGTCCGCCCGGCGAGACGGCGCAGTAGGCGACGGTCGTCATCGCCGCTCCCCCGCGCGCCACCTCGGCGTGGAAGTCGATCAGCTCGGCGGTGACCCGGCCGTGCGGCATGACGCCTTCGAAGGTGGCGGCCTTGATGATTCGGTTGCGCAGCGTCAGCGGGCCCAGCCGGGCCGGCTCCCAGATCGCCGATGCGGGCGTGGCCGTGGGCGTGGGCGGCGTCGAATTCACGGTGTCACCGATGCGGTCAGGGCGTCGCGCACGGGGCGCCAGGTCAATCCGAGTTCCGACAGCGTCCGGGAGTCGTCGGTGGGGGTGGCCGCGGTGAGCAGCCACGCGGCCTCGTAGCTGAACCCGGCGCTCACCGGCAGTACCGTGCCGATCAGATCGGCGACCCGTCCGGCTCCGCGGAACATGCTCGGCGCCATAGGAATCCGTCGGATTCGGTGGCCCGACGCGCGTTCGAGGATGTCGACGAGCTCGTTGAACCCGATCAGCTCGCCGCCGCACATGTACCGGCGCGGACCACGGCCCGGCCGCATCGCCGCGGCGTGCACGGCCGCGACGTCGCGCACGTCGATCATCTGCATGCCGCCCCGCAGCCGCGGTGCGGCGCCGGCCGCGACCATCGGTGCCCACCCGGTCGCCGTCACCCCGCGCATGCCGCCCAGTCCCGGTCCGACGACACTCGACGGATACGTGATGACCACCGGCGCGCCGGCGTCCTGCAGCGCGCGTGCGATGCGGTCGGCCGCGGCCTTGGTGCGGCCGTAGGCGCTGCGGCCCGGCGCCGTCGGGCTGTCCGGGCCGATCACCGGATCCGGCGACGGGAACAGCGCGCTGTAGCTGGCGACGTGCACGATCGGATCCAGCCCCAGCAGCGCCGCGCGGGTGAGCAGGGTCGCGGTGGCCGCGGTGTTGACCTCCCACATCAGGGCCTCGCGGCTGTTGTCGGTGCCGACCACGCCGGCCGCGTGCAGCACCGCGTCGCAGCCGTCCAGCAGCGCCGCGACGACCTCGGGGTCCCGGATGTCGCCCGAGCGCACCTCGACGCGGTCGGCGGCGTCACCGAAGAGCGAGACGATCTCGGTGGCGGACTCGTTCGGGTGCACGAGCAGCCTGATGCGGTGTCCGTCGTCGAGCAGGGCGCGGGTCGTGTGCGCGCCGAGGTAGCCGGTCCCGCCGGTCACCGCGATCCTCATCTGCATCCTTCCGGCCCCACAATTCTGTTGCCACTGGGATCGTAAATGGAGCCTATAGCGCGATACGGCGCGGTGTCCGACAATTCAAGGCGATGAGTGCACAGACAACTGCCGGCGTACCGCCCACCGGGCGGCCCCGGGACCCCCGGATCGACACCGACGTCCTCGCCGCGACCCGCGAGATGCTCCTCGAGGTGGGCTGGGAGCAACTGAGCCTGCGCGCCATCGCCACCCGCGCCGGCGTCAGCCGGGCGGCCCTGTCCCGGCGATGGGCGTCGAAGGCGCACCTCGTGCTCGATGCCCTGCTGGGCGCGACACCGGACCTCGAGCCGTTCGAGGGGACCGACCGCGCGGGCTGGATCGACTGGGTCGTCACCGGCAGCGCGCAGCTGTTCTCCCGGCCCGATGTGCGGGAGGCGTTGCCCGGACTGCTGGCGGCGCTGCGTGACCACGAGGACATGCGTGCCGCACTGTGGCAGGGGTTCAGCGGTCCGGCCACGGCGCTGTTCGTCGCGCACGGCAGCGACGACGCCAGCGAGGAGGACCGGGCGCGGGATCTGCGCGACGCCAAGGCCGTGCTGGTGGCGGCCGCCGGTGCCGCCCTCTTCTCGAGCCTCATCGCGAAGGACGACGACACCCCCGAGCTGCGCGCGCGGATCCGGGAACTGCTGACACCCGTCGCCGACCGGGAGCTCCAAGCCGACGACAACTGATTGCGGCTCAGCCGATTTCGGTCTGAGCGAGCAGATCCGGTGCGCCGGCGCCGCAGCCGGACCCGACGACCACCGCCGTCAGGGCGGGCGGACGGGGGCCCGCGATCAGCATCAACACGGCGGCGCTCCCCCGGTACGACACTTCCCGGGTGCCCACCACGGGACGCGCCGGGTCGATCCCGATGGCCTGCAGGCACGCGCTCCGGACGGCCGGGTTCCCGAGTTCCCCGATGCCCGTCTCGGTCCGCGTGGACCTCGACTCGCGCATGAGGGCCAGCACCTGGTCGCCGTCGAGGTCCGTGCCGAGATCGACGGCGGACGGCGGTGCGGGCTCCGCTGCGGTCGAGCTGGGCGTCGCGATCACGGTCGGTGGCGCGGATTCGGAGCCGTCCAGGCTGGTGAGTGCGAAGACGACGGCGACGGCCGCGGCCATCGAGGCGGCGGACACGGTGATCCACGTGATCATCCGACGGCGCGACGGCGCGTCGGACAGCGCCGTCACGCTGCGTGGAGTCTGCGAATCATCCAGTCCGAGAGCGGAATTGATGCGAGCGGCGACGTCCTGCGGAATGGGGGTCTCGACGCTGTGATCGCGCCCGGCCTCGCCGAGTCGGGCGGTGACGGCATCGAGCGAATCCAGAACGGCGAGCGCGTCCGGGTCCTGGCGCACCAGCGGCCACAGTCGGGCGCTCACGTCGTCGGTCAGGGCGTCGGCATGCAGGTCGGCGAGAAGCTCCGTCGAGAACGGGGGGCCGAGCGGTTCTCCGTCGTCGTGGTCCGTCATCCCACCTCCAACCCGCAATGTCCGGGACACGATTGTGCCTTCAATTAGTTCAGACGCCGGGAGATCAAGATCGGTTCCCTACATCTCGCAAGTATTCCAAATGTCCAGCCAGCTTGGCCCGTGCGCGGGCGCAGCGACTCTTGACGGTCCCCTCGGGGACCCCGAGCCGCGCGGCGGCCTCGGCCACCGAATAACCCTCCATGTCGACGGCCACGATCGCGGCGCGCTGCTCCGCCGACAGCCGCAGCAGGGCCCGGTCGACGAGCATCGCCGTCTCGCTCTCGGCGATGTGGTCACGCTCGTCGCGAGGATCGACGGTCTCGTCGGCGGACAGCGACACCGTCGGACGGACACGGTTCCGCCGGATCCGGTCCAGACACGCGTTCACCACGATCGTGTGCAGCCAGCTGCGCACGGCCGCATCCTCCCGAAACGACCCCGCCGTACGGTGCGCGGACAGCAACGCGTCCTGTAGCGCGTCGGCCGCGTCCTCGACGGTGTAGCTCGTTCTCCTCGCAACATGCCAAAGATGGTCGTAATGCCTGCTCAGCAGCTCCGCGAACGCGCCCCCGTCACCCGACGCGTGCGCTGCCAAGAGTTGTGCATCCGACAAATCAGCTTTGGCGACCCCCCTGAAGATTCGCACCGGCGGATGTTAGCCGATCAATTGCCCGTCACGCGTCGTAGGGGCGCCGCCGGCGACCGGCTCAGGGGGCGGCGGTGAAGGACACCTCGGCCACGTCGGACTGATTCTTGCCGCCCTTCGTGCTGAGTTCGGTGATCCACACGATGACGTTCTTGGTGGCGCCGTCCGTCTTCAGCGGGATCTCCGTCACGCCGTCCTCGAGGGTGCCGTTGCCGATCACACGCGTCTGGTCGAGCGAGGTGTTCGGCGCCGGTGCGGAGCGGATCTCCACCTGCGTCCCCGGGCTCGTCGAGGTGATCTGGATGGCGGACAGGTTCGCGGCCTCGGGGAGCGTCACCATGAGCCCCACGCCGTTCTTCAGCGCCGGGAACGGCTGGAAGTACGCATCGGTGCTCCACGCCGTCGCCGGGTTGCCGTCGATCGCCAGGCCGGCGTTCGCGGCACTGTCGGGAGTGCCCTGGGGCGAGAACACGGCGGCGCCCGCCGGCGTGACCGGACGCGTCGCCGCGGGCGGCGGGGCGGCCGCCGAGGACTCCGCAGACGTCGCGGGCGCCTCTGCCGTCGTCGTCAGACCCAGGTTCTGGTTCGTCAACGGTTCGTCGGAGTTGCCGCCCGCCAGCAGGTTCGCGAGCCACCACCCGATCAGTGCGAGGACCACGATGGTGAGCGCGCCGAGCGAGACCAGGGCGATGAGCGTGCGGTTGGACTTCTGCTTCTCGGCCGCCACCGCCTCCGGGTCGGCCAGTGCGTGCGAGTCGCTGCCGGGGGCCCGCTGGCCCAGCCGGAGCGCGGGCATGAGGTCGGTCTTCTGGTCGACGACCGTCGCCTGGTCGAGGATGTGCTGCACCGTCGCGGCCGCGCGGATGCCGCTGTCGCCGCCGAGGGCCCGGACCGCGACGGCGGAGATCTCGAACGGGACCTCCGGCCGGATCGCGCGGGGCTCGACGGGGCGACCCGACGGGTCCCGGTCGGCCGGGCGCATGCCTTCCGACGACTCGGTGCCGTCGTCGAGCGGCCAGCGGGCGGTGATGAGCGCGTACAGCATTGCGCCGAGCCCGCGCACGTCCGAGGCCGGGTCGGCGTCGGACAGGGTGCCGGGGAAGGCGAGAACGGCATCGCCTGCGGTGCTGATGCGGATCCGGTCGGGATCGTCGATGGACAGGGCGCTGCCACCACGGTGCGCCGCCTCCGCGGCCGCCGCGAGCGCCCGGACTGCGCGAGCTGCACCGATCGGCGACGGATCGGTGTCCGCCATCTCCTTCAGCGAGCGGCCCGGCGTCCACTCGGCGACGACGATGCCGCCGGAACTACCGCGGACCACGTCGAGCACCCGCGCGAGCCCGGACGAGTTGATCCGTCCCAGTCGCAGCGTCCGGGACAGGATCGCCTGCGGCCCGTCGGGTCCGGTGGCCGCCGGACCCTCGGCGCGCTGATCGGCGTCGACGAAGGTGAGTGCGACCTCGCGGTCGAGCTTGATGTCGAGTGCCTGCCAGAACTGGAGTCCGCGGGCACCGCCGTGCGGTGCGAGGAGGCGGTAGCGGCCACCGGCCACCGACGCCCCGGGCATCAGCTGCGGACCGCGCAGCTGCGCACGGGGTTCCGGGGCGGCGCCGGCCACGCGCAACGGCGGCATCGGCGAACCGATCGAGAACACACCGGTGTCGACGTTCAGGTCGCCACGACGTCGGCGATCCCGGCTCGCGGCCGCATCATCGAAGGCGGTGGAATTCTCTGCTGCAGAGTCGTTTTCGTCCGAGTTGCTCGGAGCGGGCGACGCATCGGACGGCTCGTCCGTGGGATTCGTCGAAGTGGTTGCGGCGTCTGCCACCTTGGTGTTGCCGTTCTCGACGCCAGTGACGTCGTCGGACGTGCCGGTTCGCTTGTCGGCACCGTCGTCGTCGCTCACACGTGCTCCTTCTATGAACTCGTCGGGAATGTAGTCCCCGCCGACGTATGCCTCGCTGCGTCCAGGGTACGGGAGACCGTCAGGTCTATCGAGCGCCCGCGGGAGGTCGCGGATGACCGGAATCAATTCGGTATCAGGCTCGTACGAGGATCCGATGGCCACCGTCGCCGGTGCCTCCTCCGCCGTGGCTCGACCGCGCAGTCCCGGAATCCTCCGCGTGACGGCCACGGTGATCGCCATGATCTCCGGCACCTTGGCGAGCCACATCAGGATGAACGTCACCACGAGCATGAGGGCGCCGGTGATCGCGACGCGGATCATCGCGCCGGGTCCGCCGAACGACTCCGACAACCGATCCAGGCCCAGCAGCTTGTCCGCCGCGAACATGGAGATCGCACCCGCCGCGGACGCGAGCAGCACCACCCACACCGTCTTGCCGACGTTCGCCATCCGCAGGTCGCCGAGGCTGCGGTGCAGTAGGTAGCCGCCGATCAACGCGCCGGCCACGAACGCGAGTCCGTTCGCGACGCCGAGCAGGATCACGACGTGCTGGCTGTCGGACGACAGCACCGGGGCGAGCGCCGACAGCGCGATCTTCACACCGGTGATGCCGAGGATGATCCACGTCGGCGTCCAGGCCTGCTCGCGGGCATAGAACACGCGTAGGTGGATCAGCACCAGCGAATAGGGGATGAGCGTGAACGCGGACCAGCTGACGGCCTCACCGAGGCGCTCGGCGTTGCCGGCGCCGAAGTTGCCGTACCCGTACAGCGCATGCCCGATCTGCGGACCGGCGAACGTGAAGAACGTGACGACCGGGATGAGCGCGATCATCGTCAGCCGGGTCGCGACGGACAGGTCGTCGACGACGGCGGGGGTGTCCTCGGCGGCCGCGTTGCGGCTCAGTCGCGGCATGATCGCGGTGAGCACCGTGACCCCGAGGACGCCGTACGGCAGCTGCAGCAGCAGCCAGGCATTGGTGTAGATCGCGGGGCCGGCCTCGTCGGCGGCCGCCGAGATGCGGGTCGCGAACATCATGCCGAGCTGACTGATCAGCACGTAGAGAACGATCGCGACGGCCATGCCGCCGAACTGCTTGAGCCGGTCGTCGATCCCCCACAGCGGCCGCAGCGAGATGCCCTGCCGACGGATCGCGGGCACCAGGCTCACCGCCTGCGTCACGACACCGGCGGTCACACCGAGCCCCAGGATCAGGACGTGCGGGTCGCTGATGCTCACCGGGTCGAGCGAGATCTCGCCGGGCACCAGCCAGTACGCCGCCAGGATGCCGAGCACCACGACGTTGTTCAGCACCGGCGCCCACGCGCCGGGTTTGAACACCTGCCGGGTGTTGAGGATCGCCGTGAGCAGGGCGGACATGCCGTAGAACAGGATCGCCGGCAGCAGCAGGAAACACAGTGCCGTCGTGAGCTCGGTGTTGACCTCACCGTCCTCCGGCAGGAAGACGTAGGTGGTGAGGATCGGCGCGGCCGCCGTCGCGAACAGCGCCGCCGTGCCCAGCAGCGCGAGCGCCGCCGTGAAGAGTCTTCGGACGAACGCGGCACCCTGATCGGGGTCCTCCCGCTCCGCGCGCACCAGGACCGGGACGACGATCGCGGTGAGGACCGCGCCGAGGACCAGTTCGGAGATCATGTTCGGGATCTGGCTGGCGACGGTGAACGCACTGGCCACGGCCGGGCCGAGCGCGGTCAGCAGCAGCAACTGCTTGAGGAAGCCGGTACCGCGACTGATCAGCGTCGCGAACGCGATCGATCCCGTCGCGGCGAGCAGGCTCTTCTTCTGCGGTTCGTCGGGGGTCGCGGCCTGGGTCTGAGTCTCGGTCTTCGGAGCCGGAGCCGGAGCCTCGGCCGGACGTGCGGCCATCGGCCGCGGCGGGCCGACCTGCTGCGGCACCGGGCGCGGGCCGCCCTGAACGGGTCGCTGACCGCCCGGTGACATGGGTCGCTGATCGCTCGGTGACATGGGTCGCTGATCGCTCGGGGGCATCGGTCGCTGCCCGCTCGGGGGCATCGGACCGGGACCGCGCTGAGGTGTGGGCCGTGGGCCGCCCTGAACGGGTCGCTGACCGCCCGGTGTCCCGGGTCGCTGACCGCTCGGGGGCATCGGCCGCGGTCCCTGCGGGGGCACGGGACGCTGACCGTTCGGGGGTACCGGACGCGGCGGCATCGGCCGCGGAGCGCCCTGCGGCTGGCGGGGTGCGCCCGGCTGGTCGGGGCGCGGACGCATCGGTGGGCGCGGTCCCTGCGGGGGCACCGGTTGCTGCCCGCCCCGAGCCGGCGGTTGCTGACCGCCCGGCGGCATCGGTCGCGGTCCCTGCGGGGGCCCGGGTCGCTGATCGCTCGGGGGCTGTCCCTGCTGGTCACGGTTCTGCTGGGTCGGCTGGGGACCCCGTTCCCACGGCGCCGGCCGCGCCGACGACCGATAGCCCTCGTCGCGAGAGTTCTCGGTCATGGACGTTCATRCCCTTCGTCGGCTCGATCCGGCTGGCCCCGGAACCGGTGCCAGAGGCGTCGCCCGGCGAGGAACAGCAGGAGTGCACCAGCACACGCGGTAATTATCGCCAATGCTTGACCGTACGCGTTCGACCGCACCGTGACGGAAGTCTGTTCGCCCAGGTTCTGGCCGCTTTCGGTGGTCAGTGAGAAATCGACCACCATGGTCCGGGAGTCGGAGACCTCCGCGGGTACCTGCAACGATCGGCTGCCGCGCGGGGGTAGTTGCTGCGGTCCGATGTCGGTGACGTGCATCTCGTCGGGGGCGTCGACGCGCAGTTTCACGTTGATCGCGACGGGGAGGTCGTTGCGGGCCACCAGCAACAGGGGGCTCTGCTCGGAGGCCAGCGAGTACACCCCGCCCGGCGCGAGGACCGTGACCGCGGCGTACATGGCGTCGATCGCGGTCGCCACGTTGCTCACCCGGACGTGGGCGGCCTCGTCGGCGGCGGTCGTGGTCGCGGTGTTCTGGTCGCGTCGGCCGGACAGGCTCATCGCCCGGACCAGATCCTCGCGCAGCGGCGCCATGAACCGGGTCGGCGTCAGCGGGACCTGCGGATCATCGACCAGGGTCCGCATCAGTTCGTCGATGCGCGGCGCCTGCGCGCCCACTCCCCGTTCGACGGATTCGGGGGTGCCGTCGACGATCGCGCGCTGGGGGTAGGCCAGCGAGGCGATCTCGGGTGTCGCGGGCCGCTGCTCGGCGAGTTTCGCGAGCGGCCGGGGCGTCGCCAGTCCGGTACGGAGCAGCGTCGACACCGTCGACAGCACGGCCGCGGCCTCGTCGCCGTCGGCGGACCACAGCTGCGGCGGCGCGATCAGCATCGAACGGTCGACCGTTCGGCTCGCGGTGCCGGGGCTCTGCAGCGACGACCAGGTCACCGCGCCCAGCGCATCCTGCAGGCGGGCCGTGCGCGAGTCCCGGTCCAGGTTGTAGCGCGCCCGCTCGGGCACGTACGACGGCGTCTGCGGGCTGGACCCGACCGCCGCCAGCGCCGCGGCCGCGGACACGTCGAACAGCGCGGCGGTCACGGCGTCCGCTCCCCCACCGGCGATCGTCACCGTCTTGCCCGACGACTGGGTGGACTCCACCGCGTTGGCGGCCAGCAGCGTCGTGGTCGGCCCGCGGCTGTGCAGCATCTGCGCCGACGAGTCGTCGAGGACGCCGGAGTCCGGCCAGGTGACGTTGCGCAGCGACGTGACCCCGAGGATCGAGTCGACGATGTCGGACGGCGACTGCAGTGCGCTCGCGGTGAGTGACGGGTCGTCGACCCGGCTCAGCGCCGCGAGGTCCACCTGCGCGAACGGCACGGCGGTCACGCACATGCTGTGAGCGAGCGATTCCAGGCGATCGAGCCACGCGGCCGCGGCGTCGCGTCCGGCGCCCTCGTGCGCGGGTCCGGACGGATTCGCCGGGTCGTCCACCACGAGGTACCCGCCGGACATGTTGCTCACGGTGATCAGCAGGTCCGGGTCGACCGCCAGGCACACGCTGTCGGTCAGCCGTTTGTCCTTGTCGACGTCGGGCCCGGTGGCGAACTCGGCGGCGGCGAGCAGTTGCTCGAGCCGTCCGCCCTGGGACAGGGAGCCCGCGAGGACGTCGTCGACCAGCCGGACCTTGTCGTTCACGGAGCCCGGGATCCCGGCCGCCAGTCGCGGCTGGTCGGCGAGCGGCCACAGCATCGTGACCGCGAGCGGGTCGGACGTGTCGGGCGGGACGGGCGCGGTCACCGATCCGGAGTCGGTGCCCTGCGGCGCGCTGTCGGCGGTCCCCGTTGCTCGGGGCAGTCCCAGCACGGGCAGCAGGAACCGGGCGTCGTCGAGGCGGGCCTGCCCGCCGTACGCGGGGGTTCCGTTGACGTTGACCAGGAGCGGGTAGACGCCGGGTTCGGTGATGTCGAGCGACCACCCGGAGATCGAGCGCAGCGGCAGCGCCAGCGTGAACTGCTTGCGTTCACCCTCCTCGAGGCTGGAAGCCACCTCCACGAACGGTCCGACGACGTCGAACTCGCCCTGATCGAGGTCCAGGGAGGTGCGCAGTTCCTCGCTCGAGCCCACCGCGGGTGCCCGCTGCAGCCGGACACCGACGTCGGTGACCGGCCGGTCGCCGATGTTCGCGACGGTTCCCCGGACGGTCACCACCGGGTCGGTCGTGGTGGTCACCGCGGTCGGGGTGACGTCGTCGATGTGCAGTTCGAGGAACTTCGGTTGTGCGCGCGACTTCGTCACCGGCGCCCCGGTCGTCGACTCGGGCTGGGTCTGCGTCGTGGGTTGGGCGGCCGCGGCCCCGGCGCCCACGACGGCGCCGATCATCATCAGGACGAGCGTCAGCGCCGTGAGAACTCTGGCACCGGATCGTCGCCATGCCGGACGCGATGCCACTGTCATTCCGCGTCGGTCCCCCTGACGCGCGAGGGTTCCATCTCGGCGATGAGCTGACCGGCGATCTCGGCGAGCTTGCGTTCGTCGGCGTAGGCGAGGCGGGAGTCCAGTTCCGACAGCGGCACCCAGGCCACCTCGGTGACTTCGATGTCGGCGTCGGACAGCTCACCGCCGAGCGATCGCATGAGGTAGTGGTGCACGGTCTTGTGGACGCGGCGGCCCTCGGTGACGAACCAGTAGTCGATGCTGCCGAGGGATGCGACGACGGATCCGCGGATACCGGTCTCCTCGGCGACCTCTCGCATCGCGGTCTGTTCGGCGGTCTCGCCCTGTTCGATGTGTCCCTTCGGCAGCGACCACAGCAGCCGGCCACGCCGGTCGGTCCGCCCGATGAGGGCCGCGCACAGTTTGTCCTCGGGGCCGCCGAGGCCGTCGACGACCAGTCCCCCGGCGGAGGTTTCGCGGACGGTCCGCATGTGCGGAGTCGCGGAATCCGCGCCCGCGCCGCGACGCCGCGAGGAGCGGCGGTTACGGTTGGCACGTTCGGCGGCGGACACCTCATCGATCGTAGTTGACAGAGCCCGTTCGGCCTGACTCCCACGCCAGCGTGCGTGCAGGGTCACTGATGCACGTCCGGCTATTTGTCGACCTCGGTAAGGTTTGCTCACGTGAATGCCCCTACCCCCGACGCGGACCGGCGTGCCCGACTGCTGCGCGGTGCGCACGAGACCCTGAGCGCCCTGTCGGACGTGCTGACCCCGCTCGGGGCCCGGTTCGCCGACGCGGGTCACGAGTTGTACCTGGTGGGTGGCAGTGTGCGCGACGCGGTCCTGGGCCGTCTCGGCACGGACCTGGACCTCACCACCGACGCGCACCCCGAGCAGGTGCAGGCGATCCTGCGCGGCTGGGCCGACAACCAGTGGGACACCGGCATCGCGTTCGGGACGATCAGCGCGGCCAAGGGCAACGACCAGATCGAGATCACCACCTACCGCACCGACACCTACGACGGCGTCACGCGGAACCCCGAGGTGCAGTACGGCACGACGCTCGAGGAGGACCTGGTCCGACGCGACTTCACGGTCAACGCGATGGCCGTGCGGATCGATGCGGAGGGCACGTTCGAGTTCGTGGATCCGCTCGGGGGCATGGATGCGCTGCTCGCCGGCGTCCTGGACACTCCCGCGGCGCCGGAGATCTCCTTCAACGACGATCCGCTGCGGATGCTGCGCGCGTGCCGATTCGTCTCGCAACTCGGTTTCACGCTCGCGCCGCGGGTRCACCAGGCGATCGTCGACATGGCCGGGCAGATCGACCGGATCACCGCCGAGCGGGTGCACACCGAGCTCGACAAGCTGATCCTCGGCGAATACCCGATCGACGGCATCAACGTGATGTGCGAGACCGGCCTGGCCGATCACGTGCTGCCCGAGGTGCCGCAGATGAAGCTCGAGATCGACGAGCACCACCAGCACAAGGACGTGTACTGGCATTCGCTGACGGTGCTCAAGCAGGCGATCGACCTCGAGGACGGCAACCCGGACCTGGTTCTGCGCTGGGCGGCGCTGCTCCACGACATCGGCAAGCCGGACACCAAGCGCAACGAGCCCGGCGGCGGCGTCAGCTTCCACCACCACGAGGTGGTGGGCGCCAAGCTGGTCCGCAAGCGGATGCGGGCGCTGAAGTACTCCAAACAAATGGTCGACGAGGTCGGCCAGTTGGTGTTCCTGCACCTGCGCTTCCACGGCTACGGCAAGGGGCAGTGGACGGATTCGGCGGTGCGCCGCTACGTCACCGACGCCGGTGACCTGCTGCCGCGGCTGCACAAGCTGGTGCGCGCCGACTGCACCACCCGCAACAAGCGTCGGGCCGCGGCGCTGCAGGCCACGTACGACGACCTCGAGCAGCGGATCGCCCGGATCGCCGAGCAGGAGGATCTGGCGCGGGTGCGCCCCGACCTCGACGGCAACGCGATCATGGAACTGCTCGGCATCCCGGCCGGCCCGCAGGTGGGTAAGGCGTGGAAGTTCCTCAAGGAGCTGCGCCTGGACCGCGGACCGCTCGATCGGGACGAGGCCGAGGCCGAGCTGCTGAAGTGGTGGGCGGAGCAGTCGGAGAACCGGCAGCCGGAGAGCTAGGTCGCAAGCACGCATCCGCGGATCGAATCGATTGAATCTTCCGCGTCTGCGGATCTAGACTCCCGGAATGCCAGACATCCGGATACGCGACGCGGCCCAGTTGCTCGGCGTCAGCGACGACACCGTCCGCCGGTGGGTCGACGCCGGCACCCTCGCCGCCCACAAGGACGACTCCGGCCGCATGGTGGTCGACGGAAAGCAGCTCGCCGAGTACGCGCGGGCCAACGCGGCGCCCACGCCCGAGAACCCGCTCGGGGTCGGCAGCTCGGCCCGCAACCGGTTCGTCGGTCTCGTCACCCGGGTCGTCGCCGACGGGGTGATGGCCCAGGTGGAGATGCAGTGCGGGCCGTTCTCCGTCGTCTCGCTGATGAGTGCCGAGGCCGTCCGCGAGCTGAAGCTCGAACCGGGCAGCATCGCGGTGGCCGTCGTGAAGGCGACCACCGTGATCGTCGAGACGCCGGGGGTCCCGTCGTGAGGTGGATGCGGGGTGCGGTGGTCGCGGTCGCCGTGGTGCTGACGACGGCCGTTGCCGGGTGCAGCGGCGCCACCGACGCGGGAACCGAGGGCGGAGACTCGATCACGGTGTTCGCGGCAGCGTCGCTGAAGTCGACGTTCACCGAACTGGGGCAGCGTTTCGAGGAGCAGCATCCCGGCACCCGGGTCGTGTTCAACTTCGCCGGATCGTCCGACCTGGTGGCTCAGCTCGATCAGGGCGCCCCGGGCGACGTCTTCGCGTCGGCCGACACCGCGAACATGACGAAGGCGGTCCAGGCGGGGTTGACGGCGTCGGAGCCGGTGAACTTCGCGACCAATATTCTGACCATCGTTGTGCCGCCCGGTAATCCGGTGAACATCGCGTCGTTCGCGGACCTGGCCCGCCCGGACGTGAAGGTGGTGGTCTGCGCGCCGCAGGTGCCGTGCGGCACGGCGACCCAGAAGATCGAGGACGCCACCGGGATCCGCCTCACTCCCGTCAGCGAGGAATCGTCGGTCACCGACGTGCTCGGCAAGGTCGTCACCGGTCAGGCCGATGCCGGGCTGGTGTACGTCACCGACGCGGCCGCCGCAGGTGACAAGGTCACGGAGATCCCGTTCCCGGAGGCGACGAAGGTCGTCAACACCTACCCGATCGTGGTGCTGAAGGATTCCGGGAACCCGGAGGTGGCGAGCGAATTCACCGGGTACGTCACCGGGCCGGAGGGCCGTGCGGTCCTGTCCGAGGCCGGGTTCGGCGCCCCGTGACCGTGCGGCCGCGGGTACGGGTTCCGGCCGGTCTGCCGGTCTGGATCTACGTTCCCGCGGCCGTCGGCGCGCTGCTGGTGGTGCTGCCGCTGGTCGCGATGCTCGTCGGGGTCGACTGGCCCAACTTCTGGGAGCTCGTCACCTCCGAATCCTCCTTGGACGCTTTGGTTCTGAGTCTGAAGACGGCCTCGATCAGCACGCTGCTGTGTGTGCTGCTGGGGGTGCCGATGGCGATGGTGTCGGCCCGCTGCTCGTTTCCCGGGCTCGCGGCGCTGCGGGCGCTGGTGCTGCTCCCGCTGGTGCTGCCGCCCGTCGTCGGCGGCCTCGCGCTGCTCTACACGTTCGGCCGACGCGGATTGATCGGGCAGCACCTCGAGGTGGCGGGCATCCAGATCGCGTTCTCCACCACCGCGGTCGTGTTGGCGCAGACGTTCGTCGCGCTGCCGTTCCTGGTGATCAGTCTCGAGGGCGCGCTGCGCACCGCCGGGCGGCGCTACGAGGCGGTGGCAGCCACGCTCGGCGCTCCACCCACGACGGTGCTGCGCCGGGTCACCCTGCCGCTGGTGCTGCCCGGACTGATCTCGGGCGCGGTGCTGGCCTTCGCGCGCGCCCTCGGCGAATTCGGCGCGACACTGACCTTCGCCGGGAGCCTGCAGGGCGTCACCAGGACGTTGCCGCTGGAGATCTACCTGCAGCGGGAGACCGATCCGGAGGCCGCGGTCGCGCTGTCGTTGGTGCTGGTGGTGGTGGCCGTCGCCATCGTCCTCGGGGCCCGCACGCGTCGCGCGGCCGGTGCGCTGTGAACGGGTTGAGCGTGCGGGCCCGGGTCGATGCCCGCGGGTTCGACGTCGAGCTCGACGTCGCTCCGGGCGAGGTGCTCGCGGTGCTCGGCCCCAACGGGGCCGGCAAGTCGACGCTGCTGGACGTGGTGGCCGGGCTGCTGCGACCCGACTCCGGCCGTGTCGAACTCGGCGACCGGGTGCTCACCGATGTCGCGAAAAATGTTGCGGTGCAGCCGCACCAGCGATCGGTGGCGTTGCTGGCCCAGGAGGCGCTGCTGTTCCCGCACCTCACGGTCCGAGAGAACGTCGCATTCGCCCCGCGCAGCGCGGGGTTGGGGCGGCGCGAGTCGTATGCCTCGGCGCAGCGGTGGCTCGACGAGGTGGACGCGGCGGCCCTCGCGGCGCGGCGGCCGCGGCAACTGTCCGGCGGTCAGGCACAGCGGGTCGCGGTGGCGCGGGCGCTCGCCGCCGACCCGCAGGTGCTGCTGCTCGACGAGCCGATGGCGGCACTGGACGTCGCCGCCGCGCCGGCGCTGCGGGCCCTGCTGCGCCGGGTTCTGCGCACCGGGGACCGGACCGCTATCCTCGTGACTCACGATGTGCTGGACGCGCTTTCGCTTGCCGACCGGGCCGTCGTTCTCGACGGCGGGCGCATCGTCGAGCAGGGATCCGTGGACCGGGTACTCACCCGGCCGCGCAGCGCCTTCGCGGCCCGGATCGCCGGGATCAACCTGCTGTCGGGCAAGATTCGCGACGGCGTCCTGGACACCGCCGCGGGGGCGGTGAGTGGCATCGGCGAGGACGGGTGCGGCGACGGGGAGCATGCCGTTGCGGTGTTCTCCCCCACCTCTGTCGCAGTCCACCGCGAGCATCCGGAAGGCAGCCCCCGCAACATCTTCCGGGTACGGATCGCGGAGATCGAGGGACGGGGGCACGCGATTCGTGTCCGCACCGACGATCACGTCGACGGTTCGGCCGGTCTGGTCGCCGACGTCACGGCCACCGCCGTCGCCGAACTCGACCTGGCCCCCGGCGACGACGTGTGGTTCGCCGTCAAGGCGACCGAGGTGGCGGTCTACCCGGCGCGGTGAACCGGGCAGCACCCGAAGGCGCCCGCAATGTTGCCCGCCGACTGGATCATCGAGTCCACGGGGGCGTGATGATGCCACCGTCGGCGGTGGTGGCGGTCAGGCCCACCGATGTCGTCACCCACAGCGAGGCCGTGCCGTCGCCGTGATTGTCGAGCTGAACCGTTGCCGCCTCCGGAACCAGGACGACGTCTCCGGCGGCGAGCGGAGTTCGGCGGCCGTCCAGGGTGACTGTGGGTGAGCCGTGGAGCACGAGGAAGACCTCTTCGTGCGAGACGGTGTGCGGGGCACCGTCGGACCCGGGTGCCAGGTCTGTGCGCCAGGCGCACAGCTGTCGGCTGCCACGAGACGGTGCCACGTAGGAGTGGAATCGAGACTCGTGCATTCGGTGTGTCAGATGGTCACCATCTTTTCGGACTGGCATCGCGAACCCCCTTCTCGTCAGTTTAGCTGTCTTTATTGGACAGGTAGACTGACGGTATGTCAAGGGATGAGCCCCGTGCCGATCTGCTGATGCTGCTGATGCGCGCCGCGTCCACGCTGGCCGAGCAGATCAACGAAGCCATTGTTGTGCAAGGGAATTCGACGCTGCGTCCGGCGCACGGTCTCGTGTTCGTCCGGATTGCCGGGAACGGTGCCACGGTCAGTGAGATTGGCGCTTTCCTGGGCATCACCAAGCAGTCGGCCGCTGTCATCGTCGACGAGCTGACGGCCTCCGGCTATGTCGACAAGCAACCTCACCCCCAAGATCGCCGGGCGCAGCTGGTCCAACTGACTTCCGCGGGGCTGGACGTGACCGCGGCGGCCACCGACGCGGCCCTGGCGCGCTGGCATGCGGCGAGTGCGGTGCTGGGCGCGGACACGATGGCATCTCTGGTCCGTGCGCTCGAGGAGATCGGGAGAGGCGGCACGCCGCGACCCGTCTGGTGACCCGAGGGACTCGGATTCGTCAGCCGCGATCCCACACGGTGAGGTGCGCGAAGTAGCCGTCGTTGTCCGGCGTCGTCTCGGACACGACCGGCCGATCGATCGCGTCGACGTGACGGTCGACCACGGCGCGGAAGCGGGGGTCCTCGCGCAGCGCGGCGGCGGCCGCGGCCAGTTCGGCCCGCGCGTCGGCCACCGCCTCGTGCTGCAGCCGGACGACGGCCGCGACCACCTCGCGCACGTCCGTACCCCGCAGTTCCTCCCCGATGTGCCAGTTGTGGATAAGTCCGTCGGCCGTGGCCTCGACCGCGACGGCCCCGTCCGCGGACTCGGCGCGCGATCGACGGGTCGCCGCGGCACTCAGCAGCCGATCCTGCTGGTCGACAACGGTTTCGGTCCATCCGTGCGAGTGCCCCGGTGCTCTGTGGTTCATCCCGTCTCCCCTCGTGATCCGCGGTCGGTGACCGGCGGCGATCGTCTCATACCGCGAAACGGCTGCAGTATCGTCCGGAACGGATCCGGGGGATGCGGAYGGAGGGGGGTGTCATGGCGGAGATGTGGGTCGATCCGGGCCGGCTCGGCGAGACCGCGCGGACCGTGTCGGCGATCGGGGACGTGATCGCGGACGCGCGGGCGGGCACGGAGTCGGCGGCAACCGGCACCGGACTGCCGGGATCACGGGTGGGCCGGGTATGCGGGGCGGGATCGAGGGCGGTGTCGGACGTGCTGGCCGTCGTCGCCGGCCGGCTGCACGACTGGTCCGCGAGCACGGCGAGGGCCGCGGGCGGGTACGCGCGCACCGACACCGCCGAGGCCGATTCTCTCGTCGGACTCGTTGCGGGACTGCGGGGATCGGACGGCGGTCGGTGACGACACCGACAGTGTCGCTCGCGGAGTCGTGGGCTCCGTCGGTGTTGCGGGGTCAGGGCGCGCAGTGGCAGAGGTGCGCCCGTGTCGTCGACGCGCAGATCGACGGATACGTACGGGCGGTGGACGGGGCGCGAGATCACTGGGGTGGCGTCGCCGGGGACGCGGCATGGGCGCGGGCCGGGGAGATCGGCGCGATCGCGACGCGGACCGTGTCGGCGCTGCAGGCGGCCGCCGACGCGGCGAATTCCGGTGCGGCGCAACTCGACGGGGCGCGGGACGCCGTGCTCGCCGCGGTCGTCGCGGCCCGGGCGGAGGGATTCGACGTGGCGGACGACGGCGCCGTCGGAGTCCCGCCCGGGATCTTCCTGGCCGCACTGGGATCCGGGTCGGGCGCAGCGATGGCGACGGCGGTACTCGACCACCGGGCGCGCCGGCACCAGACCATGATCCGGGCTGCACTCGGCGAACTCGCCGCGGCCGACGGCCGGGTGACGTCGCTGATCGCCACCGCGTTCGCCCAGCTTCCCCGCGCCGGTGATCCGGGCACCGGATGGGCCGGGGTGCAGACCGTTCCGCCGCCCCCGGACGGTGCGAGTGCGGAGGCGAACCGCACGTGGTGGGATGCGCTCACGACGGGGCAGCAGCGGATGCTGATCGAGACCACGCCCGCGAGCGTCGGCAACCGGGACGGTCTACCGGCCGCGGTGCGCCACCGGGCCAACGTCGATCGTCTGCCGGTCGAGCGGGCCGCACTGGAGGCGACGCGACGGGAGCTGTCGGATCGAGTGCGGAGCCCGAACAACCTCGAATCGCTCTTTGCGCGACAGCAACTCGTGGACGTCGGCCGGCGGCTGGCCGATATCGACACGGTACAGAGCGCGCTCGAGCAGCACCCGGACCGGAGGCTGTTGCTGTTGGAGGTGCGCTCCGGCGAGCAGGTTCACGCCGCCGTGGCGATCGGTGATCCGGACACGGCCGATCACATCGCGGTATCCACGCCGGGGCTGAACTCCACCGTGCGCGGGTCCCTCGGTTCGATGGCCGACGAGGCCGGGGCGCTGCAGCGCGAGTCGCGGATCCAGATGCGCGCCACGCCCGGACGCGAACACGAGACGGTCGCGACCATCGCCTGGGTGGGCTACGACACGCCGCAGATGTCGGGGAGCATCACCGACCGGATCGAGGGTGGACTGGCTGTGGCACTGGAGGATCGGGCCCGCGCCGGGGCGCGGGACCTCGCGCGGTTCTACGACGGCCTCGGCGTCGCGCACACGGGATCAGATCCGCACATCACCGCGATCGGGCACTCGTACGGTTCGGTCACCACCGGTCTGGCGCTGCGTGAACCGGGCCACCACCCGGTGGACGACCTGGTCGTCTACGGCTCCCCCGGCCTGGTCGGCGTCCGCTCGCCGAGCGATCTCGGACTGGTTCCGGGGCATGCGTACGAGATGACGGCGGACGGTGACGTGATCGCCCGTCTCAACCGGTTCGGCCCCGGACCGTTCGGCGGTGGACCGTACGCGACGGACGGTTTCACCCATCTCGCGACCGATGCCGCCACGACACCCGACGGAGTGACGCGCGACGGCGCGTCCGGCCACAGCGAGTATCCCCGGACGGGTGCCAACGGACGCCTGCGGACCAGCGGCTACAACCTGGCCGCGATCATCGCGGATCTGCCGGAGCGGGCCGTCACCACCTGAGTCGCCACCGCCGCGCAGCGGGTCCGCCGGCACTCGAGGCGCGTCGGGAATCGCCCACCTCCGAGCGGACAACCCGGGCGTATCGTCGAACCAGGTCCCGCCGAAAGGAAGGGAACGATGATTCGCCGCTGGAAGACTCTGCTCGTCGCGGCGGCCGTGCCGCTGCTCGTGGCCTCTTGCGAAGACGAGACCGCTACTCCCCCACCCGCGTCCGGCACGTCGACCACTTCCGAGACGTCCGTGACCCCCACCGATCGGATCTCCCCGGAGTACTGCCGGCAGAGCGAGCACCCGGGGTGCCCGCCGGGCGGCTACGTCGGATCCGCCGCCGTCCTCGCTCCGGGCGGGAGCGGTCGGTACGTTCCGGCTCAGGGTTCCGGAGCCGGGTGACGCATCGTTCACGTAGCCCGGGTCGGTTCGCGTCGGCTCGGGTCAGTTCAACTTCGCCCGCATGAGGTAGACGTTGTAGCTGTCCCATTCCGACATCGTGAAGTACAGCTCGTCGGGTGTGGACCAGGGGTGCATGAAACCGCCGTAGGTCTTCGGGTACTCGGTACTGTCGACGAGGGTCGCGCCGTCGGACCAGGTGCCCTGCGGACTCGACGACTGCCGCAGGAGGATTCGTCCGTCGACCTGGTCGAGGTAGCTCATGAGCCACCGCTGCCGATCGGCGTCGTAGCGCACGGACAGCTCGCCCGCGGGGCCCGAGACGAGCGGTGTGGCGAGGTGTTCCACCACCGGGACCCAGTTGCCGTCGACCCAGTACTGGTACGCACTGGTGTCGAGTAGCTCGCCGGCGGGGACGCGGGCGAGGCCGATCGTGCCCATCCGGCCGTTGGGGGTGCCGAACATGTACACGTGGTCGCCCTGCGGAACCATCGCGGTCACCTGGAACAGGCCCTGTCCGAAGATATTGTCCCACTGGGCATGTTGATCCTTGGTCCACGTCTGACCGTTGTCGTCGGAGTACGCGATGCCGCCGTGGTTCGTCACCCACATGCCGGGCTCGCCCCAGCGGCGCACCGACATGTAGCTCAGGTACTGGCGGGCGCCGATCGCGAAGCCCGACGTGGGGATGGCGGTGGTCTCCCAGTTCGCGATGTGCCGGGCGTCGATGATCTCGGCGGCGTGACAGCGACTGTCCTGCACCATGCTGTCGATCGTCATGCCGTCGGACAGATCGGTGTCGGTGCTGTGCCCGAGCACGCTGCTGCGCCAGTCCCGGCCGTTCGCGCCGGGCGGCTGCCAGTCCGCGCCGAACGTGTCGCCGAACGCCACCGCGACCTCGCCCGGACGGCTCTCCCACGTGATGCCCAGGTCGGTGCCGTCGACCTGCCACCGCTTGTCGGTGCGGTTCTCGGATCCGGGCCCGGTCACCTGCGATACCAGACTGACCGCCCCCACAGCCGGGGTGCCGAGCGGTGCGGTGACGGGCCCGGGGTCGATCGTGCCGATGTCGAGCGGCGGTGCGGGCTGCGGATCCGGACCCGGGTCGCCGCCCGGCACCGGAATCGGGACGGTCTCGGGCCGCGGCTGGATCTGGATGCGCGGCAGGGTGATCGAACCGGATCCCGGACCCGAACCGGATCCCGAATCCGATCCCGAACTCGAGCCCGATCCCGAACCCGACGAACCGGGTGCGGTGTCCGGCCCGCCGGGATCGTCGGTCGCATCGGTGAGGTCGGGGCACGGGTCCTGGCAGGGGTCCGCCGGCAGGGGATCCTGCGCCACCCGGGTCCGGTCGGGGGCGGGATCGGGTAGTGGGACGGGGACGAACTGCGGGTACGGCAGCGGGACCCCGATGACGGGCGGGGACGTCGGCGGCGGCGGTTCCGGGTCCGGCGCCGACGGATCGAATCCCGCCTCGCCGCACGAGTTGGTGGGCCCCGTCGCGGGTTCCGCGAGTGCGGGGGCGGTGGTGAGCGCGAGGCCCGCGACCGTGACGGCGAGCATCGACGTCAGGCGTCTGATGATGGTTCACCCCTGGGCGATTGGTCCGAAACCGTTCACTACCTGGTGTTTCGAGGAAAGGTAGCACCGAGGTGCGGGGGTGTTCACCGACAATCCCGGTGACCGTGACGGAACCGTGTCACGTCGCGGTGCGTCCACAGAGGTATGGGATCACTCGAGTACTGGTTCGGCACGGGGGACGGTGCGACCACCACGTGGACCTCGTTGGCCGATCTCGACCTCGACGCCGACGGCGAGTTCGACGCGGTGCGTCTGGACTTCGACGGGGACGGTCTGTTCGACGACGCGATGTGGGACAGCGACGGTGACGGTGCTGCCGACCGCTCCGTGCTGGACGTCGGGGCGGCATCGGCGCGGTACTTCGCGGACCCCGTGCACACCGGCGTCTGGGACCAGCAGGTCTCGCGGACACAGCAATCCGTGCACCCGGTCCCCGCGCCGCGGTCTCCCGCACCACCCGATCCGGCCGGGTGGCGGAGCATCGACTACAACGGTGACGGTGCGGCGGACGACGCGCTCGTCGACTTCGACGGCGACGGCGAACCCGACGTCGTGCTGGTCTCGACGCGGGATCCGGCCCGGTTCGACACGGTGCTGGTCGCCGAGGAGGATCCGGGCCGGATGTCGGTGCAACTCAGCGATACCGACACCGACGGCCGTGTGGACACCGTCCGGCGGGACGTGCGGTGACCGGTCAGTCGACCGTGCGGCGCGCGTTGCACGCGATCGCGACCAGGCCCAGCGTGTAGACGCCACCGGCCGCGAGGACCGGACCCAGCGAGTGGCCGTCGGGAGCGACCACCGTCGCGGCGGCGGCCACGGCAGCGCAGAAGGCGATGTTGAAGACGGTGTCCTGCAGCGCGAACACCTGGCCGCGGTGGTCGTCGTCGATCTCGATCTGCATCGCGGCGTCGCCGGTGAGCTTGACGGTCTGCCCGGCGAACCCGAGCAGGAACGCACCGGCCAGCAGCAGCGGCTGCGACAGCGTCGTGATCAGCGTGAACTGGACGACGGTTGCGAACGCGAGTGCGACGGTCACGGTGCGGGGGCGTCCGAGGCGGGGAATCAACCAGGGGGTGGCGAGGGCCGCGAGCAGCATGCCGGCGGCCGTCGCCCCCACGGCCACACCGAATCCGGCCAGGCCGCCGGGCAGCGCGCCACTCGACGCGGGGTCGCGCAGGATCAGCACCATCACAAGGGTGTTGACGCCGAAGGCGATGCGATGGGCGCCGATTCCGATCATCGCGGTGGTGACCCCGGGCGCCTGCCACACCGCCGTCGCGCCGGTGCGCAGGCCGGACAGGACGGCGGTGACCGTGCCTCGTGCGGTGGTGACGCCGTCCATGGGGCCCAGCGCGCGACGGCCGAATCCGTGCACCGCCCACGCGCCGATCACCGATCCGAGCGCCCCGACCGCCACCGCGACGCCGGAGCCCAGATCGCCCTCGCCGATCCCGGCGATCACGGCCACGGCTGTCCCGGCCCCGACCGCCGAGAACACCGATCCTGCCGTTGCGAGCACCGAATTGGTTGGTACCAGCCAACTTTGCCGCACCACATGCGGCAACGCGGCGGAGACGCCGGCGAGGACGAACCGGCTGACGCCGATCGCGGCGAGCGCCATCAGCAACAGCGGCGTCTCCCCGGCGCCCGCGATCAGCAGCGCCGAGATGAACAGGATCAGGCTGCTCCGGAGCAGATTCGCCCACAGCAACACCGCCCGCCGGTCCCAGCGGTCCAGCAGGGCGCCCGCGAACGGACCGATCACCGAGTACGGCAACAGCAGGATCGCGAATCCGGCGGCGATGGCGAGCGGTTCGGTCTCGCGTTCGGGATTGAAGAGGATGGCCCCGCCGAGCGCCGCCTGGAAGAGTCCGTCGCCGAACTGGCTCGCGAACCGGACCGCCGTCAGGCGGCCCAGCCCCGGTGAGTGCCGCAGTGTGGTGGCCGCGGAACTCCACGTCTGTCGGACAGACGACGGATTCCATGTGCGCACATGGTGACCCTATCGGGCGCCCGCCGTCGCCAACTCCTGCCGCCACCACCGGACCGTCACGGCCGCGGCCTCGTCCAACGGGGTGGGTGCGAGCCCGAGGACCTCCTCGCTGCGACGCGAGTCCATCACGAACGGCGCCTCGAACTGGTACAGCGTCTCCGCGAGCTCTCGGGTCGGGCGGTGCACCGTCCCGACCGCCCGCAGCGCCCACCCGGGCAGCGTGCCCACCGTGGGCGTCGGCACCTGCGCGGCCTTCGCGAACGCCTCCACCAGCTGTCGCTGGGTCACCGCAGGAGCGGTGGGCGCGTGCAGCACCGTGTTCCACCGGTCCGGATCGTGCGCTGCGGTGATCATGGCCGCCGCCAGATCGGGGACGTAGGTGAACGAGTGGGCGACGTCGGCGCGGCCCATCACCCGGATCGTCTTCCCCTTCAGCACCGGGGGCACCATCCGCTCGCCGGCATGCGCGGTCAGGACGTGCGGGCCGAAGAAGTCGGACGCGACGACGCTGACCGTCGGTGTGCGGTGCGCCGCGCGGGCCGCGAGTAGACGGGTGCGGACACCGAGCTTGCCGGTGGTCGCGTCGCGCGGGCCGTCCTCCGTCATCGGGCCGTCCGGGCGGCCGTACGAGTACAGGCTCTCCGGGAACACCACGACCGCGCCGATCCGTCCGGCGGCGTCGAGCACCACCTGCTCGGCGGCGGGCAGTTCGCGTTCCCAGGCGCGGGCGTCGTAGGCGGATCCGTGGATGCAGTGGAAGACGGCGGTGGCGTCGTCGAGGGCGGCCGCGAGGGCGGTCGGGTCGGAGACGTCCACCTTGCGGCGCTCGATCCGCGGATGGTCCGGCCCGCTACCCGAGCGGGTGAGGACCCGGACGTCGTAGCCGGCGTCGGCGAGTTGTTCGGCGACCGTCCAGCCGACGGGGCCCGCACCGGTCACTACCTGCAGATTCGACATCACGTGCTCGCTTTCTCGAAGAGGATTTCGGAATCGAGAGCACCGCTCTCGTTTTCTACGATGCGCTCGGGTCGGGGCCATTGTCAAGAGCACTGCTCTCTTTTGTTGACAGTGCTCTCGTTTCTCGGGCAGGGTGGGTGCATGACGGTCACCCCCCGCGAACGCGCCCGCGAGCAGACGCTCGCCGAGATCACCCGCATCGGACGGGAGCAGCTGGCGACACAGGGCGCGGCCGCGTTGTCGCTGCGTGCCGTCGCGCGCGATCTGGGCGTCGTGTCGTCGGCGGTGTACCGGTACGTCGCGAGCCGCGACGAGCTGCTCACGCTGCTCGTGATCGATGGCTACACCGAGCTGGGTGCGGAGGTGGATGCCGCCGTCGATGCGCTGGCGGACGACGATCACCGCGGTCGGCTGCACGCGCTCTCCCACGCGGTGCGATCGTGGGCGATCCGGGAGCCCGCCCGCTATGCGCTGCTATTCGGCAGCCCGGTCCCCGGCTATCACGCGCCGGCGGAGCGCACGACCGGTCCGGGTACGCGCGTGATCGCCGCGCTGGTCGGCATCATCGAGGGGGCGCACCGGGCGGGTGTGCTGACACCGCTGTCGTCGTCGGCGCCGGTCGACCCGGGGCTGTCCGCCGACCTCGATCGGATCCGTGCCGAGATGGGCCTGACGGTGCCCGACGAGCTGCTCGCGCGCGGCGTCATGGCCTGGGCGGCGCTGTTCGGTGCGATCAACTTCGAGGTGTTCGGGCAGTACGGCGCCGACACCTTCGCTGATCCGGCGGCGCTCTTCGAGCACCACCTGACGGTGCTGGACCGGATCCTGGGCCTGGACTGAGCTGTCGGAACGTGGCCGACGACACGTCGACGACATACCCCTAGGGGTATAAAGTCGCGGGTGGAGAAAGGATCCCCCCAGGGGGTCTGGAGTGAGCGAGCAGGGTGGCCCTAGGGTCGAACGTCGTGGGCATCTTTCGAAAGTCGTACGGAACGGTCGACGCGAGCAGGGCGCAGACCCTCGTCGAGGAGGGCGCGGTCCTGTTGGACGTGCGATCGCGTCCGGAGTGGGACGCCGGCCACGTGCCGGGTGCCACACACCTGCCGCTGCACGAGGTGATCGACGACGGCATCGACGTGGTCGCGGGTCGACCCGTCGTCGTGATCTGCCGTTCCGGCGGACGATCGGCGAACGCGGCGCGTCAGCTGGCCCGGCTGGGCGCCGAGACCTACCTGGTGCGCGGCGGCATCGACGCCTGGCGCCGCGCCGGGCTCGCGATCACCACTCCGGACTGACCGTCACGTCACACGAGGAGTACACGAACATGGCACTGCCGAAGCATTCCGGTTGGACCGTCGAACGCATCGTCCCGCTGCTCGGCGGGTCCGTCGTGGGCACGAGCCTGCTGCTCGGCCGCACGCACTCGCCGAAGTGGCGGGGCCTGACGGCGTTCGCGTCCGCGAATCTCGTCCTCTACGGTGTCGTCGGCTGGTGCCCGATGAGCCTGCTGCTGCAGAAGCTTGGTGTGCCGCGCGGTGCGTCCTGCCCGGTGCCCGCGCCGGGGACGGTCGCGCAGCCCGATCCCGACGCGGCGTAATTCGTACGCGTTCGAATCTCCCGTCCGGGGCCCGTCGATGAGATGATGACCCGGTGGCGCACTCGGAGGAACCTGAGGACCGCACGGCCCCGGCACAGCCGGCGGTGCGGCCGGGCAGCCTGCTGGTGTCGTCGACGGACCTCGCCGAGCCGACGTTCCGGCGGACCGTCGTCTACGTGATCGAACACAACGACGCCGGCAGTCTCGGCGTCGTCCTCAACCGGCCCAGCGACACCTCCGTGCAGGAGGTGCTGCCGCAGTGGACCGCTCTCGCCGCCAAACCGCAGGCGCTGTACATCGGCGGGCCCGTCACTCGTGACGCCGCGCTGTGCCTGGCGACGCTGCGGACGGGCGCCGACATCACCGGCATCCCGGGATTGCGCCGGATCGACGGCCGGGTCGTGATGGTCGACCTCGATGCCGACCCCGAGCCCATCGCTCCGGTGATCGAGGGCCTGCGGATCTTCGCCGGCTACGCCGGCTGGACGCTCGGGCAGCTCGACGCCGAGATCGAACACGACGACTGGATCGTGTTGTCGGCGTTGGCGTCCGATGTGATCAGTCCGCCCCGCGCCGACGTCTGGGGTCAGGTGCTGCGTCGGCAGCCACTCCCCCTCGCGCTCCTCGCGACGCACCCCATCGACATCGAGCTGAACTGACGCCACGCTCGCCCCGGGGAGCCCGCGCAGCGAAACGGACTACCCGGACAGCGCCTTTCGCAGCGCCGCGATCGCCAGTTCGCGGGCGACGACGGTGGCCCTACAGTCGCGGAGGCTGTCGAGCATGAGGAAGTCGTGGACGATGCCGGCGACGCGGACCGCAGTGACGTCCACGCCCGCCGCGCGCAGCTTCGCGGCGTAGGCCTCGCCCTCGTCGTGATCACCCGCGCCCCCGATCGGCCGAACCGTCCCCGGACTGCCGGCGGTCAGTGCGCGAAGTGCCGAGCCTCGGAGTGGATCGCGACGCCTTCGCGGTGCAGGTGCTTGCACACCTCGACGATGTCGTCGAACAGCAGACGCGCCAGGTCGGCGCTGAAGCCCTCACGGACCACCACGCGCAGTACCGCGACGCCCTCGGCATCGGCGGGCATCGTGTACGCCGGCACCTGCCAGCCGCGGGCGCGCAGTTCGTGCGAGACGTCGAAGACGGTGAACTTCGGCTCGTCGGACAGTTCGAACGTCAGCACCGGGATGGCCGAGCCGTCGCTGACCACCCGGAAGTCACCCTCCTCGGCGAGCTTGCCGGACAACCACATTGCGGTGCTGCGCAGCGACTTCATGATGTTGTGGTAGCCGCTGTGGCCCAGGCGCAGGAAGTTGTAGTACTGGCCCACAACCTGGTTGCCGGGGCGGGAGAAGTTGAGCGTGAACGTCGGCATGTCGCCGCCGAGGTAGTTCACGCGGAACACCAGCTCCTCGGGTAGATGTGCGGCGTCGCGCCAGATCACGAATCCGAGGCCGGGATACGTCAGTCCGTACTTGTGACCGCTGACGTTGATCGACACCACCCGGGGAATCCGGAAGTCCCACACCAGTTCCGGGTTCAGGAACGGAACCACGAAGCCGCCGCTGGCCGCGTCCACGTGCACCGGGATGTCGGGCCCGCCGTCCGCGGCCAGGGCGTCCAGGGCCAGCGCGATCTCCTCGACGGGCTCGAGTTCGCCGGTATACGTGGTGCCGAAGATCGCGACGACGCCGATCGTGTTCTCGTCCACCGCCGCGGTCACCTGTTCGGGCGTGATCACGTACCGCCCCGGCTCCATCGGCAGGTACACCGGTTCCACGTCGAAGTACCGGCAGAACTTTTCCCACACCACCTGAACATTGCTGCCCATCACCAGTTTCGGTGTGGACGCGTCCAGCCCGCCAAGTTTGCGGGCCTGCCGCCAACGCCACTTCATCGCGAGCCCGGCGAGCATCACCGCCTCGCTCGAGCCCAGGGTGGAGACGCCGGTCGCGGATGTCGGGTCGGTGTCGGACAGGTCCGGCGCGTTGAACAGTGCGGCCACCATGTTGACGCAGCGCTGCTCGATCGCCGAGGTGGCCGGGTACTCGTCCTTGTCGATGAGGTTCTTGTCGAACGTCTCCGCCATCAGCGTCCCCGCCTCGGGATCCATCCACGTCGTCACGAACGTCGCGAGATTGAGGCGCGAACTGCCGTCGAGCATCAGCTCGTCGTGGATGAAGCGGTATGCGGCACGTGGATCCATCGAGTCGTGCGGCAGGCGCAGCGCCGGGACGGGGTCGGTCGCCAAGCGGCCGGTGTAGGCAGGCGCGATCAAGTCGCGAGATTCGCGGTGGTGATGGTTCTTCGACACGTTCGCCTCCGAAAACACAGCTGCTCGGGAAACGCCTGTACTGGAACTCGCTCCGTCTCCATTGAACCGGAACCGGGCCGAACGTGTGGGTGAACCGGATTCCGGTCAGGTCGTGACGGATTCCGGGTCGGTGCGTTTGGCGTACCGCTGCGCCAGTGCGGCGCAGACGATGAGCTGGATCTGATGGAAGATCATCAGCGGGAGCACGATCAGCCCGACGGGCTGGCCGGCGAACAGCACCGACGCCATCGGGAGTCCGGTCGCGAGGCTCTTCTTGGAGCCGCAGAAGATGATGACGATCCGGTCCGGCAGCGAGAAGCCGAGCTTCTTGCCCGCGAGCGCCGTGATGCCGAGGACCGCGGCCAGCAGTCCGCAGCACGCCGCGACCACAACGGCCACCTCCGCGACCGTGACGGTGCTCCAGATGTGCTCGTTCATGGACGCGCTGAACGCCGAGAACACGACCAGCAGGATCGACCCGCGGTCCACCAGCTTGGTGGGGGCGGCGTACTTGGTGAGCCAGTCGATGACGAGCGGGCGGATGAGCTGGCCGATCATGAACGGCAGCAGCAGCTGCAGCACGATGTCGATCACCGACGAGAAGTCGACGGTCGCCTCGCCGGTGGTGTTCATCAGCAGGATCACCAGCAGCGGCGTGACGAACACGCCGAGCAGGTTCGAGAACGACGCGCTCACGATCGCGCCCGCGACGTTGCCGCGCGCGATCGAGGTGAACGCGATCGACGACTGCACCGTCGACGGCACCAGGCACAGATACAGGATGCCGGTGTACATCTCGTCGGTGATGATCGTCGGCACGAGGATCCGCAGCGCCAGGCCGATCAGCGGGAACAGCACGAACGTCGACGCGAACACCACCGAGTGCAGCCGCCAGTGCTTGAGACCCTGCAGCGCCTCGGTCGGTGACAGGCGGGCGCCGTACAGGAGGAACAGGAGGCCGATCGCGATCTTGGTGGCCCAGTCGAGGACCGTCTGACCGCTGCCGGATACCGGGAACAGGCTGCCGAGGATTGCCACCGTGACGATGGCCAGGATGAATCCATCGATGTAGAACCTGCTCAGAAACTTCACCGGTCAACGGTATACGGAGCGAATTCGATCATGAAAGGCGTTCAACCCGTTAACTGCGATCGTGATTTGTGATAAGCAGGACGCATGTTCGATCCGGTTCTCCTCAGGACATTCCTCGCCGTCGAGCAGACCGGCGGGTTCACCGCGGCCGCCCGGCACCTGGGTCTGCGTCAGTCCACCGTCAGCGGCCACATCGCCCGGCTCGAGCGGGCCGCGGGTCGCGCCCTGCTGAGCCGCGACACCCACACCGTCGAACTCACGGCGGACGGCACCGCGATGGTGGGGTTCGCCCGCTCGATCCTCGACGCCCACGACCGGGCCGGCCGGTACTTCGAGGGATCGACACTCACCGGACGGCTGCGGTTCGGGGCCGCGGAGGACCTGGTCGCGAAGGGACTGCCGCAGATCCTGCGGGACTTCCGGCGCACCCATCCGCTGGTGGACCTGCAGCTCACGGTGGGGCTGAGCCGCACGGTGCACGCGCAGTTGCGGTCCGGCGATCTCGACCTCGCGTTCGTGATGCGTCGGCCCGGCGAGACGCACGGCGATCTGGTGTGGCGGGATCGGCTGGTGTGGGGTGGGACGGCGGAGTCGGAGTGGGATCCGTCGGCGCCGGTGCCGCTGGTGGCCTATCCCCCGCCCAGCATCACCCGCGCGTGCGCGCTCGGCGCGCTCGAGACGGCCCGCCTGCCCAGCCGGATCACGTGCCTGGCCAACAGCCGGACGGGGCTGCGCGCGGCCGTCCTGGCCGGGCTGGGTTTCATCGTGCACGCGCAGTCGCTGCTGCCGACCGAGCTGCGACCGGTCGGCGAGCGGTTCGGGCTCCCGGACCCGGGAGACGTCGAGTTCGTGCTGCTGGGCCGGGCCAGCACGCCCAGCGATCCGGAGGCGGCCCTGATGGAGGCGATACGGGCGTCGGCGCTGTGATCCTCAGGATCGCGCGAATCGCCGATCGGCCAGCGTGTTGAGCGCGCCGGCGATCTCCTCCGCCTTCGGGGTGGTGACGGTGAGCCGGTGCCCGCACGCGAAGGTCACCACGACGGCCGGCCCGGTCCGGGTGACGACGCCGTAGTTGCCGCGGCCCTTCGTCTTGAGACCCCAGCCGCCGAAGTCCTGGAACGGCCGGACCTCGTCGACCTCGGCGCCGAGGACCTCGTCGGTGCCGTACTCGATCGCCGACATCCCCAGGTTCTGCACGCGGATGCTGTCGGCGTCGACGACGACGCGGAACTGCAGGAGCGTGACCAGCAGCAGCACCGCGGGCAGGAACAGGGCCAGGGGCCACCACGCCCCGGCCAGGTAGGACACCCCGATCGCGGGCGTGGCGACCACCAGCGCGACCCCGGCGAGCCCACCGGCGCTCATGCCGACCTGGTCGGTGATCGGGAGCTCGACGGCGCCGCGGGGCAGGACGGTGGCGGGGGGCTCGGTGGCGACCGTCCGGACGCGGTGGTCCCGCAGCAGCGACGCGCCGAGCAACCCGACCACTGCGCCGAGGGCAGCCCCCACTCCGATCGCGGTCGTGGGCAGCGGGGTATCGACCACCGACGTCGCGTCGAGCTGACCGACGATCATCGCGACCTCGACGGCGAGGATGAGGCCCACGACGACGAGTCCCACCAACAGCATCATCCGGCGCATGATCAGTTGCGCCTGTGCGAGCGCCGCGATCGCGCAGCAGCCGCCACCGACGAGCAGCAGGATCAGGGCGACCATCCACGCACTCGACGTGGGGCTCATGAAGCCGTCGGGCGTGCCACCGTCGCCGGACCAGTGCGTGGCGATCTGCGCGGGCAGGCGAGGTTCGAGCATGTATGTCAGCGCGATGCCCGCGGCGGCCGCCAGCACGGGGACGCCGATACCGAAGACGGCGCCGGCCGGATCGATCACGCGCGCCGGCGCAGGGGGCGGGAAGGGGGCCGGTGTGGGTGTGGTCACACACCGGATTCAATCAGGCCCGGCGGATCAGGCGGGTTCGCACGCGCCCTTGAGGCTGCAGGCGCCGCAGGATGTGCCGCAGCCACTGGTGTCGGGCACCGCGCCCGCGGCCTTGGAGCCGAGCGCGCCACCGGCCGCGACGGTGAACAGGGCCCCGGCGATCACGACGATCGTCGCGATCACGCCGGCGATGGTGGGCAGGATCAGGATGGCGAGCCCGCCGATGGCCAGCACGCCGGCACCGCCGAGCATGCTCGGGGCCGCGACCTTGTTGGCCAGGGCAAACGTCTCGTCGTCGCGCAGCGACTGGGGGGTGCGCACACCGGCCCAGCGGTTGCGCGTCAGGCGGCCGGTCAGTGCGGCGGCGCCCAGACCGGCGAGGGCGAGAGCGGCGACGAAAAGCACGACAGCGACGATGACCACGCCTACACGATACGACCCGGTCGCGCGGGCTGGTGTTGCTGGGTGTTCGGGGGGACCGCGGACGCTTTACCCTGGTTGACGGAATTCCCGTCATCCAAGTAGATAGCGACCACAGTGACCGAGCCAGTTCAGCAAGCCTCATCCCCCGACGACTCGACGCCGCAGCACCGCTACACCGCGGAGCTCGCCGGCCGGATCGAGCAGCGCTGGCAGGACCTGTGGAGCGAGCGCGGGACGTTCAACGCCCCCAACCCGGTGGGCCCGCTGGCCGGTGACGTGCCGGCGGACAAGCTGTTCGTGCAGGACATGTTCCCGTACCCGTCGGGCTCGGGTCTGCACGTCGGCCACCCGCTCGGCTACATCGCGACGGACGTCTTCGCGCGCTACCACCGGATGCAGGGCCACAACGTCCTGCACACCCTCGGTTACGACGCGTTCGGTCTGCCGGCCGAGCAGTACGCGGTGCAGACGGGCACGCATCCGCGCACCACGACCGAGGCCAACATCGCGAACATGCAGCGTCAGCTGCGCCGACTGGGCCTGGGTCACGACGAGCGCCGCTCCGTGGCGACGACGGACGTCGACTTCTACCACTGGACCCAGTGGATCTTCCTGCAGATCTACAACGCCTGGTACGACACGGTGCAGGGCAAGGCCCGCCGCATCTCCGAACTCGAGGCCGAGTTCGCTTCGGGTGAGCGCACTCTCGACGACGGCCGTGACTGGGCCTCGCTCGACGCCGTCGAGCGCAGCAAGGTGCTGGACTCGTACCGCCTGGTCTACCACTCGGATTCGATGGTCAACTGGTGCCCCGGTCTGGGCACCGTACTGGCCAACGAGGAGGTCACCGCGGACGGCCGCAGCGAGCGCGGCAACTTCCCGGTGTTCCGTAAGCACCTGCAGCAGTGGATGATGCGGATCACCGCGTACTCCGACCGCCTGGTCGACGACCTCGAGTACCTGGACTGGCCCGAGAAGGTCAAGTCCATGCAGCGCAACTGGATCGGGCGCTCGCACGGTGCACAGGTGAAGTTCGCCGCGCGGTCCGAGCGAAGCGACGGGGGTTCGGCACAGCATCACGACATCGAGGTGTTCACGACGCGTCCGGACACGCTGTTCGGTGCCACGTACGTGACCCTGGCCCCCGAGCACGAGCTGGTGGACCGGCTGGTGGCGGCCGAGTGGCCCGAGGGCGTCGACCCGCGCTGGACCGGGGACGCGGCCACGCCGGCCGAGGCCGTCAAGGCGTACCGCGAGTCGATCGCCGCGAAGACGGACCTCGAGCGCCAGGAGAACAAGGAGAAGACCGGCGTCTTCCTGGGCGTCTACGCCGTCAACCCGGTGAACGGGCACAAGCTGCCGGTGTTCATCGCCGACTACGTGCTCACCGGCTACGGCACCGGCGCGATCATGGCCGTGCCCGGCCACGACCAGCGCGACTGGGAGTTCGCGACCGCGTTCGGTCTCGACATCGTCGAGGTCATCGGCGGCGGCGATCTGTCCGAGGCGGCGTTCACCGGTGACGGACCGCTGGTGAACTCGGAGTACCTGAACGGCCTGAGCGTCGCGGACGCGAAGAAGGCGGTCATCGAGCGCCTCGAGGCGGAGGGCGTCGGCAAGGGCACCATCCAGTACAAGCTGCGCGACTGGCTCTTCGCGCGTCAGCGTTACTGGGGCGAGCCGTTCCCGATCGTGTACGACGCCGACGGTGTCGCGCATCCGCTGCCGGAATCGGCTCTGCCGGTGGAACTTCCGGAGGTCGAGGACTACGCACCGGTGTCGTTCGATCCCAACGACGCCAGCTCCGAGCCCTCTCCCCCGCTCGCCAAGGCGTCCGACTGGGTCGACGTCGAACTGGATCTGGGCGACGGCCTCGAGGACTACCGCCGCGACACCAACGTGATGCCGCAGTGGGCCGGCAGCTCGTGGTACCAGCTGCGCTACATCGATCCCACCAACAGCGAGCAGTTCGTTGCGCCCGAGAACGAGGCCTACTGGACCGGTCCGCGTCCGGACATCCACGGCCCCAACGATCCCGGTGGCGTCGACCTGTATGTCGGCGGTGTGGAGCACGCGGTGCTGCACCTGCTGTACTCGCGGTTCTGGCACAAGGTGCTGTTCGACCTGGGCTACGTCAGTTCGAGCGAGCCGTACCGCCGCCTGTACAACCAGGGCTACATCCAGGCGTACGCGTACACCGACGAGCGCGGCGTCTACGTGCCGGCCGCCGAGGTGACCGAGGAGGACGGCAAGTTCTTCTACCAGGGCGCCGAGGTCAAGCGCGAGTACGGAAAGATGGGCAAGAGCCTCAAGAATTCCGTTGCGCCGGATGAGATCTGCGACGAGTACGGTGCCGACACGCTGCGCGTGTACGAGATGGCGATGGGTCCGCTGGACACGTCCCGTCCGTGGGCGACCAAGGACGTCATCGGTGCGCACCGCTTCCTGCAGCGCGCGTGGCGCGTCGTCGTCGACGAGGAGAGCGGCGACCTGCGGGTCACCGACGCGGAGCCGTCCGAGGACACACTGCGGGCGCTGAACAAGGCGATCGCCGGTGTCTCCGAGGACTACGCGGCGCTGCGCGACAACACCGCTGTCGCGAAGCTGATCGAGTACACCAACCACCTCACCAAGGAGTACCCGGGCGGCGCCCCGCGGTCGGTGGTGGAGCCGCTGGCGCTCATGCTCGGTCCGATCGCACCGCACCTCGCGGAGGAACTGTGGTCGCGTCTGGGTCACACCGAGTCGCTCGCGCACGGTCCGTTCCCGACCGCCGACGAGAAGTGGCTGGTCGAGGACACCGTCGAGTACCCGATCCAGGTCAACGGCAAGGTCCGCAGCCGCATCAGCGTCGCCGCCGACGCGGCCCGTGAGGACATCGAGAAGATCGCCCTCGCGGACGAGAAGATCGTCGCGCTGCTGGACGGCAAGGATCCCCGCAAGGTGATCGTCGTGCCCGGCAAGATGGTCAACGTCGTTCTCTAGCCCACCCGCGTTTTGCGCACTTATCGCTCCTGAACCCTCCGGGATTCAGCGATAAGTGCGCAAAACGCGATGGATGGCGCTCAGCACTCGTCGGGTGCGGGCTGTCCCTGGAAGAGGGCGTCGACCCAGTCGAACGCTCCGGGGTTGCCGATGGCCTCGCCGAGCAGGTGCTCACCGGGCACCTGCCGGTACACGGCACTGACGCCCAGTCCGCACTGCTCGTCGTACAGGTTGCGGGCACCGAGGGCGGGGATCCACCAGTCCTGCCCGCCGTTGTAGATGTACAGCGGGGTACCGGACTTGATGCCCGCCATCTTCGTGATGTTGTAGATGTCGTGCGCGACAGGGGAATTCAGCGCATCCTTGATGTTCGCGAGTGCCTCGACGGGTGCGTTCAGGAGGCCGATCACGCCGAGGTTGCTCACGCACATGTCCTTGATGGTGGAGATGCCCAGCCGCTGCCCCAGACTGTTGATCAGGGGCAGGATCTGGGTCCGCTCCCGCGAGATCCCCAGCACCGCCGCGAGGAAGAGTCCACTGGCGAGGTTGCCGTTCATGGTGCGCCCGAGCATCTCGAAGTCGGCGGGCACGCCGCCGAACGCGGCACCGACGATGTCGGGGGCCAGTTCGGGTGCGTACGAATCGATCAGCTTGACCGCGCCGTGCGTCGCGATCGCTCCGCCGGAGTAGCCCATCATCGCGAGTTTGCTGCTGCCGAACTCCGCCGGGTACTCGTTCCGCATGCCGCGGATGGTGTCGAGGACGGCGTGCCCGGCGACGTACGGTTCGGCGTACGCCATCTGCGGGCCCTCATGGTCAGGGATGAGAACCGCGTAGCCGCGTTCCTCGGCCTTCGTCGTGACGGGTCGGAGGAAGTCGAAGGGGTTGGTCGATGGTGTGATCCCGTTGGCGAGGGTGTGGGAGGGGTGCAGGCCCGCCCGAGGCCGTTGATCGGCACGTTGTTCACCAGGATCGGACGCGGGCCGGGACCGGTCCAGTCCGCGGCGGGGATGACGAGGGTCGCGGTAGCGAACGACGGCGCACCCAGCGCGTCGGTGGACTTCACCTTGATCTGCCGGACCTCGCGCACCGGCCCGAGTGGGAGTAGACGGGCGACCGGCGTGACGTCGCGGGTCTCGATGACCTGGCCGTTCGTCATGCCGGGCAGGCCGGGCGGGTACTCGTCGAAGAACGGATCGCCGATCGGCGAGGGCTGCATCTCCTGGTGCAGCGTATCGAGCTGCGGGGGCGCCAGATCCGGTGGCGACACCGACGAGTCCACCGAACCCGGTATCCAGGAACCGAACGCGGACCGGGCGAGAGACCCCGTCCCCCACGAGCCGGTGATCGGCGTCGTGCCGTTGGACCCGGTGCCGTCCGAGCCGGTGCCGTCGGTGAGCGACCCGGGTCCGATGAATCCCTGTCCGGCCGCACTGCCGGTCGATCCCACTCCGCCGATGCTGGTGTTCGGCAGCGCACTGCCGCTCGATTGGGCCGCGGCTGTGCCTGCGGTACCACCTCCGACCACGACACCCACCGCGAGTGCGGCGACGAGTATCCGGCCCCAGAAACCCCCGTACTGGATTGGCATGCGCGGGACGCTAGCACCGGATTGTTGCGGCTCGTGCGGCTTCGGCGCTATGTCGGGAGTGTCCGGTGGGCGGGACCGAGCGATGTGTCGGGTGTGTGAGCCGGGATACGCTCGCCGCCGAGAAAACCCTGAAATTCGTTCCACGAGCAAAGGTTCAGCGACCATGGCAACCGCAGAAGACATCAAGCACACCGTCGCCTCGTACATGAAGGCACTCGAGAGCAAGAGCGCCGACGCCGTCGCCGCCCTGTTCGCCGAGGGTGCCACTGTCGAGGATCCGGTCGGCACCGAGCCCAAGCGGGGCGTCGAGGAGATCCGTGCCTTCTTCAAGGCGATCGAGGCGATGGACCAGACCGCGGAACTGCTGACGGTTCGCGTCGCGGGCAACAGCGCCGCCTTCCACTTCCGCACCGTCTCGAAGGTCGGCGACACCACCTACGTCATGGAGCCCATCGACGTCATGACGTTCGACGACGACGCCAAGATCACCAGCACCCGCGCGTACTGGGCGCAGGAGGACATGATCGTCAGCTGACGAGACGGCCAACGCCGCTCCGCTGTCGGTGGGGTGTGGCCCGGTGTCCAGGTGACGCCGGACCACACCCCAGTCCTTCGTACGGGCCGACGCGGGTGCCGCTCCCCCGGGCGCACGCGGCGCCTCCGGATTGTATATACAAGACTGGACAAGTAATGGCGTGAGATGTCACCGGAGGAACCGTGAACGACGGACCGTACTCGCTCGGGGCGCCGGCGCGTCGCACCACTCGCGACGACCGGGTGTCGGTGCGCTGGCGCAACGGTCAGGGCACCACGCAGGTGGTCGCCGAGACCGATCTGTGGCGGGTGAGCATCGCCGACGAACCGACGTCGTCGACCTTCTCGGTGATCGACGGATTCGACCGACTGTTCATGCCGATCGGTGCGGTCCCGATCGAACTGACCGGAGCTCCGTTCGGGCCGGGGGCCGACCCGGACGCCCCGGACGCCGCGGCCGGCGTCGTGCGCCACGTCGTCGCGCCGCTGCAGACGATCGCATTTCCGGGCGAGTGGGCGCCGGGGTGCCGCGTGGAGGCGCCCACTCGGGCGTTGAACGTCATGGTGCGGCGTGGTGCGGCCACGGCGACGATGCGGTTCGGGGAGCCGCCCCGGGCCGCCGATCCCGCTGCGCTGGTCGTTCTCGTCGATCCGGTGACGGAGGAGGCCGTGCTGCTCCCGGCCGGGTGTGTCGACGCCTTCGAGATGACCGATCCCTGCGCGATCCTCACCATCACGCCACTCGGCCGCCCCTGACGGTGACGGCCGCCCTCACCGCGATACGGGTCGCAGCACGATCTCGGTGGGGTGCGCGTCCCGGGGCGTCTCGACGGCGTTCCGGACCGCACCCGCGACTGGGGTGCTGAGAGTCCGCCTCTCAGGCCGACTTGGTTTCGTGCTGGTGTGCAGCCCATTTCGTTGGACTCGTGCCGAACTGTCGACGGAACCAACGCGAGAAGGCACTCAAGTCCGAGAACCCTAGTTCACCCGCTATGTCGGTGAGGCTACGGTCGCCACGTGTGATGTACCGTCGCGCGAGATCTGAGCGCACGGAATCGACCACGGACGAGTAGTTTTCGCCCGCCTGTGACAGGTGTCTGTGCAGGGTTCGCCGGTCCATCCCGAGACTGCGCGCGATCCGGGCGGCAGTGCACCTTCCGCCCGGCAGAAGCGCCTCGATCATCTCGCGTACCCGTCCGACGGCGGAGGCATCTTCCGGCGGCGCGAGCAGGTCCAGGTACTGCCTTGCGTAGGGCTGGAACATCGGGTCCGACAACGGATTGACGGAGTCCAGATCGCTCGAGTAGAGCACGAAACCGTTGAAGTCCTGTTCGAATGCGACGCCCGCCCCGAAGGCGCGGTGATGGACATCGAGCGTGGTCGGTGCTTCGTGGACGAAGCAGGTGGACAGTGGTCGCCAGCCGTCCGGGAGAAACGCGCTGAGTATCCGCGCCAACGAGGCGATGACCAGTTCGATGGACTGGCGCCCGAGTGTCATCCCGGGTGCGGGCTCGATCCGCAGTGAGACAAGGCCGTTCAACTCGACGAGCAGAATCTGAATCGCCTCGTTGTGTACCCGCATGTGGCGCAGTATGAGCGCGATCGCGCTACGGACGTCCGGCTCTTCCCTGGCGGCCAAACCCACTGCTCCGAGTATCGACACCCCCCTGCCGTCCGCCATCTTGACCGCGAAGTCCACACAGGACGTTGCCAGAGCGGTTCGCTCCAACAATTCGTCGACGCGCTCCGCAGGGAGCCATGAATTCGGCGTGGCCAAGGCCGTCGGGTCGATGCCCACGGCACGCATGAACGGATCTGGGTCCGCGCCGAGAGACTGCGTCAACTCGACGTACCCGGTCAGCGCCGAACTCCGCACCTTCACCACTGTCATCGACTACCCCAGCTCCTGTCCCAAGCTGCCAAAGAATTCGTCCCAACGGGACAAGTGTTCTCGCCCCAATCCGTATAGCGTGACCTGTGTCACCGCAGTTGTCGAATCGGTCAGCGCGGTCGCTTTCGCTGGGCGATCCCCAGCGTGCAAAACGCCCGGCAGGGCCTGACGCACAGCCTTCGATTCGCTGCCGTTCGTGCCGACACGTACGTCGAGCAACCACAGCCTCGTTCCGGTTCGCAGCGAGCTTTCCGAACCGGCCACATCCGAGACGCGTCGCCTCAACGCGCCCTTCAAGAACAGGAGCACGCATGGAACTGGAGCCCCAGGAATCCACGCCATCCCGAGAGGTCCTCGGCACCGGCGCCCACTCGAAGGTTTTCCCGTGGGTGGTATTCACCCTGATCTTCGGTCTGATGATGTCGGACTACATGTCCCGGCAGGTACTCAGTTCCGTATTCCCCGTGCTGAAGGCGGAGTGGGATCTGTCGGATTCGCAACTTGCGGCCCTGACCAGCGTCGTAGCCCTGATGGTCGGGGTGTTGGCGCTGCCGATGTCACTGCTCGCCGACCGTTGGGGTCGCGTCCGCAGTGTGGTCCTCATGGCAGTGCTGTGGAGTGTCGCGACCATCCTGTGCGCCGCGGCGGGAAACTACTCCCAGCTGCTCGGCGCACGATTCCTGCTCGGGTTCGGTGAGGCCGCCTACGCGAGTGTGGGCATGGCCGTCATGCTGGGAGTCTTTGCCCCGCGCCTGCATGCCTCGCTCAGCGGCGCCATCCTCGGTGCGGCGTTCTTCGGCTCGGTCGTCGGTGTCGCGCTCGGCGGCGTGCTCGCGGATCGGCTCGGTTGGCGTGCGGCCTTCCTGGTCATGGCGGCCTTCGGTCTGTGTCTGATCATCCTGTTCCGGGTCCTCGTCAACGAGCAGCGGCTGGCGCGTCATGCCGCCGACCGGCCGATCTCAGGGGCCCCCGCCTCCGGGTATGGACGTGCCCCGATTTCGAGCCTGCTCACGAACGCCTCGTTGACCTGTGCATACGTCGGTGCTGGAATCCAGTTCTTCGTCTCGGGTGTGCTGCTCGCCTGGCTTCCCAGCTACTTCAACCGCTACCACGACATGGCGGCCACGGATGCCGGGTTGGCGGCATCGGTCTTCGTACTGTTGATCGGCGCCGGAACGGTGCTCTGTGGCGTCGCTGCCGACCGGTTCGGTCGCCGGCGACCCGAACGCCGGTGGAGTGCAGCGATCGCGTTCGCCGGCATCGCGATGGCGTCCCTGATGGTCGGCTTCCAGCTCGCGAACGGGCCCGTGCAGATGGTGTTGATCGGGGTCGGGGCGTTCTTCTGCTCCGGATTCTCCGGTGCCACGACGGCGGTCGTCGCCAGCCTGTCCCACCCGTCGATCCGAGCCTCGGCCCTCGGCGTGGGCGTACTCGCGAACAACGTCTTCGGGCTGGCCCTCGGGCCGTTCGTCGTCGGACTGCTGTCCGATCGGCTGGGTCTGCTCGGTGCGTTGCAGTGGGTCCCACTTGCATCCGTCGTGTCCATCGTGGTCCTGGGCCTCGGCATGAAGCTCTACCCGGCCGGCCTACGCCAGCTTGCCTTGGTGGAGTCGAAGGCCTCCGGCGAGGCATCGTCCGTCGGCGCAGACACGCTCGTGTCCCCGGGATAGATCCCCGCTCATCCGATTCCGTCGGCCGTCTGAGCGTCGTGACGGCCCTGTCATTCCATTCATCGAGGGAGATCAGAGAAATGCAGCAGCTACTCGACAAGGTCGCCGTGGTCACCGGAGCGGCGCAGGGTCTGGGCAGGGCGATTGCGCTCGCCATGGCTCGAGAGGGCGCGGATCTCGTCCTGTGTGACCTTCAAGAGGACAAGCTGGCGGAAGTCTCCGCCGAGGTCGAGGCGCTGGGGCGCAAGTGCTTGGCGCTGCGCTGCGACGTCTCGTCCAAGGCGCAGGTGGTCGAGATGTTCGCCCGGGCCGTCGAGCAGTTCGGAACCGTCCACATCCTGGTCAACAACGCTGCGCGAGTGCCGAACCTGCCCGCCGACGAGGTCCGGCGCGCCCGGCACTACGCCTACGTGACCACCCCGATGGAGCGCCAGTCCATGGGCATCACCAGCAGCCTCACCGACGAGGACTGGCTCAAGTGGTGGGACGTCAACGTCCACGGCGTGTTCTACTGCACCCGTGAGGCATTGAAGTTGATGGAGCCTCAGGGTTACGGCCGCATCATCAATATCGCCTCGATAGCCGGCACCTCTACCGCGAGCACGCACAGCCCCGGCTACTCGGCCGCCAAGGCTGCAGTCGTGAGCCTGACCAAGACCGTCGCCCTCGATGTCGCGGGCGCGGGTATCTACGTCAACGCCATCGCCTGCGGAGGAGTCTTGACGCCGCCGTTCCAGGCGTACCTCGACAACGCCACCGAAGAGCAGAAGCGCAACCTGTACCAGATTATTCCCGTGGGCCGGCTCGGCACTCCCGAGGAGTACGCCTCTCTTGCCGTCTACCTCGCCGGCGAGACGCACTATCTCGTCGGTCAGGTCATCAGTCCTAACGGCGGCGCTGTCATCTGATCGCCGCGGACTCTCGGTTTCATCGAACACCCTTACTCGGCAACACTTTCCAATACTTCCGACAGGAGCACCACCATGCATTTCCATGACGACGCACTCTTCCCCGAAAATCAGGAGAAGCTGGTCATCACGGCGGCGCCGTACGGTCCCGAGTGGGAGCCGGACGACTTCCGCGAGGATCTGCCGTTGACGATGGATGAGCACGTCCAGCAGGCGGTGGACTGCTACGAGGCCGGCGCGTCCGTACTGCACATCCACGTTCGTGAACTCGACGGCAAGGGCTCAAAGCGGCTCTCGAAGTTCAACGAACTCCTCGGACGGCTCCGCGAAGCGGTTCCCGAGATGGTCTTGCAGGTCGGCGGATCGATTTCGTTCGCGCCGGAAGGTGAAGGCGCCGAGGCGAAGTGGCTCTCCGATGACACCCGGCACATGCTCGCCGAGCTCGACCCCAAGCCGGACCAGGTCACGATCGCGATCAACACCAGCCAGATGAACATCGCGGAGCTGTTGACCGCGGACGACATCGCGGGCACATCCCTGGCGCGTCCGGAACTGCAGGAGACGTACCGGGAGATGACGATCCCGGCCGGACCGGCCTGGGTTGAGGAGCACCTGCGTCGCCTACAGGCCGCCGGCATCCAGCCCCTGTTCGCGCTGACCGGCATCACCGGCCTCGAGAGCGTCGAGCGGCTCATCCGTCGCGGGGTCTACACCGGCCCGCTGAACGTGACCTGGACCGGCATCGGTGGCGGCATGGAGGGCCCGAACCCGTACAACATCATGAACTTCATCCAGCGCGTCCCGGACGGAGCGGCCCTGACCCTGGAGTCCCTCATGCGCAGCGTGCTGCCCGTCAACACGATGGCGATCGCGATGGGCCTGCACACCCGCTGTGGCAACGAGGACACCATCTGGGGCCGCAAGGGCGAGAAGATGACCTCGGTTCAGCAGATCCAACAGTTGGTGCGCATCGCCGGTGAACTCGGACGGGAGGTTGCCACCGGCAAGGACGCCCGCGACATCTACAAGATCGGCACCACCTACGCGGACGCCGACGAGACCCTCGCCAAGCTCGGCTACGCGCCGAACCGTCGCCCGGGGCAGGTCGGATTCACCCACCACGCCTAGCACACCGGCTTGTTGCACAGCGGGGCACGGAACCGACTCGTGCCCCGTGTCCGGGTGTTTCCTCCGGACACCCGGCCCTGCCGTGATCAGTGCCGGATCTACGGCCGTCGAGTAATGCCCATCCCCGATCTAGGAGTTTTACGTGATCAATGGCTTGACCATGGATGACTACCCGTTGTCGCTGACCGCTGTGGTCGAGCGCGCCGAGCGTTTCCACAGTGGAAAGGACGTCGTTTCTCGTCGCCCCGACGGCAGCATTGCCCGGACCACTCTCGGGGCGTGTGCGCGGCGGGCGCGGCGGCTTGCCACCGCGCTGGCCGGTCTCGGTATCGGGGACGGTGACCGGGTGGCGACGCTGTTGTGGAATCAAGCGGAGCACCTCGAGATGTACTTCGCGGTCCCGGCGATGGGGGCGGTAGTCCACACACTCAACCCACGCCTGCATTCCGACGAGCTGGCCTTCATCGTCGGGGATGCGCAGGACCGGGTGATCGTGGTCGACGAGTCCCTGCTCGAGGTGTTCGACGGGTTCCGGTTCACGCACCAGTTCGACCATGTCATCGTCGTCTCCCATGGCGGTGCGGCACCAGCAGGAATGCTCGACTACGAGAGCCTGATCGATGAGGCCGAACCGATGCAGTGGCCTGTTCTCGACGAACGCCAAGCCGGCGCGATGTGTTACACGTCCGGCACCACCGGTCGACCGAAGGGCGTCGTGTACTCGCACCGGGCGCTGGTGCTTCATTCGATGGCCGCGGCACTGCCCGACGCTCTGGGCGTCTCGGTGCAGGACACGCTGCTGCCGGTGGTGCCGATGTTCCACGTCAACGCGTGGGGTCTGCCGTACGCAGCGGCGCTGCTCGGCGCGCGGCTCGTTCTACCCGGACCGAAGCTGGACCCGGTCAGTGTGCTCGACCTGATCGAGGCCGAGAAGGTCACCATGACTGCGGGGGTGCCGACGGTGTGGATGGCGATGCTCGACGCACTCGACTTCGAACCGCATCGTTGGGATCTGCGTCATCTCGACCGGTTGATCGTCGGTGGAGCGGCGGCGCCGCGCAGCCTGCTGGAGGGGTATGACCGTCACGGTCTGACCGTCGTCCAGGCGTGGGGAATGACCGAGACCGCGCCGGTCGGTACCGTCAGCCGCCTCCCGGTGGATCTGCGGGAAACTGCGGCCGACGAGCAGTATGCGTTCCGGGCCAGGCAGGGCGTCGCGATGCCGTTCTTCGACATCCGAGCGCGGAACGAGGACGACGGATTCATCGAGTGGGATGACGTCGCCATGGGTGAGCTGGAGGTTCGGGGACCCTGGGTGGCGGCTTCCTACCACAATGGTTCGGGCGCAGACAGTTTCACGGCTGACGGCTGGTTCCGCACCGGAGACATCGTCCGCATCGACCACCGCGGCTGCATCCGGATCTGTGACCGCTCCAAGGACCTGGTCAAGTCCGGTGGCGAGTGGATCTCCTCGGTCGATCTCGAAAACCACCTCATGGCACACCCGTCGGTGGCGGAGGCCGCGGTGATCGCCGTGCCCGATCCGCGGTGGGGTGAGCGTCCGTTGGCGGTGCTCGTGCTCCGGGACGGCCAGACCGCGGACCCGGAGCAGCTCCGTGAGCACCTGTCGGGTGAGTTTGCGCGGTGGCAGCTACCCGAGCGGTTCGAGTTCGTGTCCACCATTCCCAGAACGGCTACCGGCAAGTTCAAGAAGAGGGATCTGCGCGAGCAGTTCACCGCATGATCCAGTGGTCGTGRATATCCGAGGCAGGTGCGGGAGCGGCCAGTCAGTGCTGACTCGGCATCGGTCGCAGCACGATCTCGGTGGGGTGCGCGTCCCGGGGCGTCTCGACGGCGTTCCGGACCGCACCCGCCACCGTTTCCGGGGTGAGGAACTTGCCGGCGTCGTACTCGGCGCCCTCGGAGGCGACGATCGCGCGCTGCATGTCGGTGTCGATGCGCCCCGGGTGGATCGACGTGACCCGCAGCGTCGGCTCCTCGAGTCGCAACGCGTCCCCGAACGCGCGCAGCGCGAACTTGCTGGCGGCGTACGCGCCCCAACCCGCGTTGGCGCGCAGTCCCGAGCCCGAATTGATCAGCACGACATGCCCGTTCGCGGCGCGTAGCGCCGGCAGCAGCAACCGGGTGAGCTCGGCGACCGCGACGACGTTGGCCTCGAACGTCCGGTGCCACGTGTCGACCGACGTCTCCTCGATGGTTCCGATGTCCGCGACGCCGGCGTTGTGCACCAGGACGTCCAGTCGGTCGATGTCGGTGACCGCTTCGGCCACCGCGGCGTAGTCGGTGAGGTCCACTGGCCACGGGGCCGCGCCCAACTCCCCCGCGATCGGTTCGAGCGATTCGGCACTGCGGCCACCGAGGATCAGCTGGTGCGTGGGGGCCAGTTCGCGGGCGATCGCGGCACCGAGGCCGCGGCTACCGCCGGTGATCAGGGCTGTCGGGTGCGGTGTGGACATGCCCTCGAGGTTAGACCGAAGATCATCCCGCGGGTGAGGTGAGCGTCGGCGCGACGGTGGCGTGCGCGGGCAGTCCCGGGCCGCCCGGCAGCGGCGGACCCGGATTGTCGAACGGGCCGTTGCCGAACGGCCCCGGCGCGCCCGGGCCGTTGCCGTTGGTCGGCAGCGTCGTCTCGTGTTGCGGGATGTAGCCGAAGGAATCGGTCTGTTGCAGCCCCGTGTCCTCGGTCGTCGTCTGCGGCATCTGGGAGAAGGTCATCTGGGGGAAGGATTGGTTCGCGTCCTCGGTAGTGGCGAGCACGCTGATCGCGCCTGCGCCCAGCAGGGCCGTCGACACGGCCGCTGCGGCGACCACGAGCCGCCACCGTTCCCGTCGGCCTTCCTGTCCTGTCATGACATCGCCCCTCGTCAACCGGTGGGTGTGGTGAGTGTCGCCTCGGCGGGCAGTCGGCTGCCGCCGGGGAGGCTCGAGCCACCACCCAATTCGAACGGGTCGTTCTCGATATTGCCACCCTCGGGTCCGATCGGATCGGTCTCGAAGGTCCTCTCGTGTTCGGGGATGTAGCCGAAGGAGTTCGTCTGTTGCAGTCCGCTCGAATCCTCGGGGTCGGTTTCTTCGGTTTCTTCGGTTTCTTCGGTTTCGTCCTTGGTGGTCGGTAGTCCAGGATTCGAGTCGATGTTGTCGTCGCATCCGGTGATCGCACCGCCGAGTAGCCCGGCCGCGACCGCTGCGGCCGCTACGAGCATCCGATTGCGCTGTTCGTGCTYCTGATGCCTCATCGTCATGCCTTTCGCGCCGGAAGAGTCGGCACTCTGCTTCCAGCATGGCACCGTCGAGCCCAGCGCGCAGATTTATGTTGTGCACAACATTATTGTGGTCTACCTTCGGGGGTGTGACTGACGATCTGGCGCTCGACCGGCAGGTGTGCTTCGCGCTGTACTCGGCCTCCCGTGCCACCACTGCTGCCTACCGGACCCTGCTCGCCGACCTGGACATCACCTACCCGCAGTACCTCGTGATGCTGGTGCTGTGGGAGCGGGACGGGCGCGGCGTCCAGGAGATCTGCGACGCTCTCCAGCTCKACACCGGCACGTTGTCGCCGCTGCTCAAACGGCTCGAGGTCGCCGGGCTCGTCGACCGGAAGCGGCTGGCCGGCGACGAGCGACGGGTCACCGTCCGACTCACCGACGCCGGAGCCGCACTGCGCGCACGGGCGTCCGACATCCCGGCCCGTCTCGCACGGGCCACCGGCCTGAGCGGGCCGGACCTCGGACGGCTGCGCGACGTCCTCATGGGCGTCGGTCGAAATCTGCACTCCACCGAGTTCGACATCGACCGAGAAGAGGCATCGTGAACATCGTCTACACCGCAGAGGCACTGGCCACGGGCGAGGGTCGCAACGGCCGCGCCCGCACGTCCGACGGCCGGTTGGACCTGGATCTGGCGATCCCGCAGGAAATGGGTGGCAGCGGTAACGGCACCAACCCCGAGCAGCTGTTCGCCGCCGGGTACGCCGCGTGCTTCCACTCGGCACTCCAACTGGTCGCTCGCCAGGCCGACGCCGACACCACCGATTCCGCTGTCGGCGCGCGGGTCGGTATCGGCCCCAACGGTTCCGGTGGCTTCGGTCTGGCGGTGACACTCGAGATCTCGCTGCCGCACCTGGACCGTGGCGAGGCGCTCGCACTCACCGAGAAGGCGCACGAGGTGTGCCCGTACTCGAACGCGACGCGCGGCAACATCGAGGTCACCCTGACCGTCACCGACGAATAGGTCCTGTCCCCGCGGTTCGCGGGGCACCATGGAGACATGGCGAACCCGGACCCGGTGCAGGCGCTGCGCGAGGTCGCGTTCTGGCTCGAGCGCGGCCGCGCCGACACGTACCGCGTGCGGGCGTATCGGCGGGCGGCGGACGTGGTCGCGGGGCTCACCGAGAGTGAGCGGGAGGCGCGTCAGCGCGGCGGCGGGTGGACCGGACTGCCCGGTCTGGGTGCGAAGACCGCGGCCATCGTCGAGCAGGCGATGTCCGGGAACGTCCCCGACTACCTGCGGGAACTGTGTGACGCGGCCGAGCCGATCGGGTACGGCGGTGACCTGCAGCCGGCGCTGCGCGGCGACCTGCACGTGCACTCGGACTGGTCCGACGGTGGCAGCCCCATCGACGAGATGATGCGGACGGCCGCCGGCCTCGGGCACGAATACTGCGCGCTCACCGACCATTCGCCGCGGCTGACGGTCGCGAACGGGTTGTCGCCCGAGCGCCTGCGGGACCAGCTCGCGATGGTGCGCGATCTCAACCGGGAGCTGTCGCCCTTCCGGATCCTCACCGGCATCGAGGTCGACATCCTGGATGACGGTGCGCTGGACCAGGATTCGGACCTTCTGGACGAACTCGACGTGGTGGTGGCGAGCGTGCACTCGCATCTGCGCGCCGACCGCGGCGAGATGACCAGGCGCATGCTCGGCGCGGTGCGGAACCCGCGCGTGAACGTGTTGGGCCACTGCACCGGCCGGCTCGTCGAGGGCAAGCGCGGTAACCGGCCGGAGTCGAAGTTCGACGCCGAGAAGGTGTTCCAGGCGTGCCGCGACCACGACGTCGCGGTCGAGATCAACAGCCGGCCCGAGCGCCGCGATCCACCGAGCCGGTTGATCGATCTGGCCGTCGACATCGGGTGTCTGTTCTCGATCGACACCGACGCGCACGCGCCGGGACAGTTGGCCTGGCAGGGGCTGGGGTGCGAGCGCGCGATCCGCTGCGGCGTCGAGGCCGATCGGGTCGTGAACACGTGGCCGGCGGACGACCTGCTCACCTGGACGCGCGCGTTCGCCGGGTGAGTCGCAGAATGGGACGATGATCGACCCCGGATTCACTCCGACGCAGCTCGCGGCCCGCGCCGCCTACCTCCTGCGCGGCAACGACCTGGGGGCGATGACGACCGCGGCCCCGCGGCTGTATCCGCACATGTGGAGCTGGGACGCGGCGTTCGTCGCGGTCGGTCTCGCGCCGCTGTCCGTCGAACGGGCCGTCGTCGAACTCGACACGTTGCTGTCGGCGCAGTGGGCCAACGGAATGATCCCGCACATCGTGTTCGCGAACGGAGTGGACGGGTACTTCCCGGGGCCGGCGCGCTGGGCGTGCCGGGAACTGGCGGGGTACGCGCCGATCGGGATCGACACGTCCGGCATCATGCAGCCGCCGGTGCACGCGATCGCGGTGCAGCGGATCCTCGATCACTCCCGGCGACACGGCCGGACCACCCGGGCGGTCGCGGAGGAGTTCCTGGACCGGCGGTGGCCGGACCTGATGCGTTGGCACCGGTGGCTCGCGCACGCCCGTGATCGCGACGGCGCCGGCCGCGTCACGCTCTACCACGGCTGGGAGTCCGGAATGGACAATTCGCCCCGATGGGATGCCGCCTACGCCAACGTGATTCCCGGTCCCGTCCCGCCGTACCGGCGCGAGGACGTCACGGTCGTCACCGACGTCTCGCAGCGTCCCAGCAACGGCGAGTACGACCGCTACCTGTGGCTGCTCGAGGAGATGAAGAGCGTCCGGTACGACGACGACGCGCTGGCCGAGAAGATGAGCTTCGCGGTGGAGGACGTGTTCGTCAGTGCCGTGTTCGCGCTGGCGTGCGACGTGCTCGCGGTGATCGGGGAGGAGCATTCGCGTCCCAACGCCGATGTCCGCGAACTGCACTACTGGGCCGACCACTTCCGTAAGGGTGTCGCGGCGACGACCGACGAGCGGACGGGCGCGGCGCGGGACTTCGACGTGCGCACCGGTCGGTGGATCGGTACCGAGACGATCGCGATGTTCGCACCGCTGCTGTGCGGCGGGTTGGATCGCCACGCCGAACGGGCCCTGCTGCACACGTTCGAGGGGCCCCGCTTCTGCACGCACCCGGATCTGCGGTACGCGGTCCCGCCGTCCACGTCGCCCGTGTCCCGCGATTTCCGGCCCCGCGAGTACTGGCGGGGCCCGGTGTGGCCGGTGATGACGTGGTTGTTCTCGTGGGCGTTCGCGCGCCGCGGGTGGGCGGAGCGGTCGTTGATGTTGCGGGCGGAGGGGCTGCGGCAAGCCGCCGACGGCAGTTTCGCCGAATACTACGAGCCGTTCACTGGCGAACCCCTAGGCAGCATGCAGCAGTCGTGGACGGCGGCCGCGGTGCTGGACTGGCTCGGTTAGTACACGGTTTCGAACGCGCCTGTGAAGTGACTGGGAGAAGATGAACACTGGATCGAAATCGGCGCGCGCGGTGAGGAAGTCGTTTAGTCTCGGGCAATGCCGAGGAACCGTCGTCGATCCCTTCCGCGTGTCGCTGCCCTCCTTCTGGCGGGAGCGGTGACAGTCGCAGCACCCGCCGTCGCGGTGGCGAACCCGCAGGGCGTCGACGTGGCGTCGTGGCAGCACCCGAACGGTGCTCCCATCAACTGGTCGGCGGTGCGCGGGGCGGGGTACGAATTCGGGATGGTCAAGGCCACCGAGGGCCTGTTCTACACCAACCCGCACTTCGCGCAGGATTCCATCGCGATGCGGCTCGCGGGTGTGGCACGCGGCGCCTACCACTACGCGGATCCGTCGGCCTCGCCCGAGGCGCAGGCGGCGTTCTTCGCGGCGAACGCGCTCGCCGTCAACCAGATCGGCGGACTACCGCCCGTCCTGGATCTCGAGAGCACCGGAGGCCTCGCGGCACCGCAGTTGATCGACTGGACCCGCCGCTACCTCAACGCCGTGCAGGGTCTCACCGGCCGCACCCCGATCATCTACACGTACCCCAACTTCTGGCGCACCGCGATGGCCAACACCACCGAGTTCTCGAACTACCCGCTGTGGATCGCGGACTACAACGGCGGCAACGCCCCCGGGCCACTGCCGGGAGGCTGGCGGAACTGGGCGTTCTGGCAGTACACCGACAGCGGCCGGATCCCGGGCGTCAACGCCGCCATCGACCTCAACGTCTACAGCGGATCGATGGGCGACATCAACATGTACGCCCGCAACTTCTTCGGCAGCTGACCGCGCGCTGACCCGTTTTCGGGGAGAGTGGCCGGCATGACCAAGAAATTGAGCGGCAAGACCGCAATCGTGCTCGGGGTGGCGCCCGGCAACGTCGGGCACGCGATCGCCCGCCGCTTCGTCGACGACGGTGCCGCAGTGCTGATTGCGGGTCGGCGCCCGGACGCGCTGGCGTCCGTTGCTGAGGACATCGGCGCGCAGTGGCAGCAGTGTGACATCACGTCGGAGTCGGACCTGGACGCGCTCGTCGCCACCGCCCTGGAGCGGCTCGGCCGCATCGACGTCGGCGTCAACGCGACCGGGTGGGGTCTGCTGACCCCGTTCGAGGACACCACGCGCGAGGATCTCGAGAAGATGGCGGCGGTCCAGTTCACCGGGCCGTTCCAACTCTTCCAGCGACTCGTCGCGAATATGGCGGACGGCGGTTCGATCATCCAGATCTCCTCGGTCACCGCGTCGATCATGTTCGAGAACCATGCCGCCTACATGGGTACCAAGGCCGGCATCGACCACGTCATCCGTTGTGTCGCCAACGAATACGGTCACCGCGGGATCCGGGCGAACTCCATTGCCCCGGGTGGCGTCGCGGACGCCCCGATGTCGGGTGGCGGGCTGAACTACCCGCCGATCCGGTCGCTCTACCTTCGCGAGATCCCGCTCGGGCGGGTCGGCGTCGCCGAAGATGTCGCGAACGTGGCGGCGTGGCTCGCCGGTGACGAATCCGCCTTCGTCACGGGCCAGGTGGTGCAGGTGAGCGGCGGGCAGACGCTGCGACGCAATCCCTCGATCGCCGACCTGGCCGGTGCAATCTCGGTGGAACAGGCGTAACCGAAGACACCGCGATGGGGTGGAGGACGCGAGTCCTCCACCCCATCTGCATGTTCGGACGCGGGTGCGGCTAGAGGCCGATCCGTCCGCCACCGGACTTCCAGACCGCCACCACGGACGGCCGCGGCTGCGCGGTGCCGCCGTCGGGCCAGTGCGACGACGGTGACTCGATGCTGGCGCCGTCGGTCTCACCGGGGTGCTGCACGCACACGACGACGCGCTTCTCGTCGACGATCGGGCCGCACGTCTCGGCGCCGATCGGCACCGTGAGGAACTGCTTCGTCTCGCCGCGGCGGTCCCCCTCCAGGACGACCGAGAACAGGCCGTCGTTGGACTTGAGGGCGTTGCCGTCGGTGGAGATCCACAGGTTGCCGTGCGGGTCGAACGCGAGGTTGTCCGGGCACGAGATGGGGCTCACCTGCGACTTGTCGAAGCCACCGAAGTACGTGTCGGCGGTCGCGGGATCGCCGCACACCAGCAGCAGATTCCACGTGAACGACGTGCCGGCGTGCTGGTCGTCGATCTCGAGGACCTGGCCGTTCTTGTTGTTGTTGCGCGGGTTCGCGGTGTCGGCGGGCGCCTTGCCTTCCTCGCCGCGCTTGGTGTTGTTGGTGAGGGCCACGTAGACCTTGCCGGTCTTGGGGTTGGGCTCGAAGTCCTCGGGACGGTCCATCTTGGTGGCGCCCACCTTGTCGCCCGCGAGGCGGGTGAACACGGCCACCTCGTCGGCGCTCATGCCGGCGACGAGCGACTCGCCACGGCCGTCGTCGCCGGTGCGCAGCAGCGGAATCCACTCCCCCTTACCGGCGAACACACCGGACGGCGGCAGCGTGCCCGAGCCGTCGATCGCGTCGGGCGCGTCGCCGGTGAGCTTCGCGACGTACAGCGTTCCGGCGTCGAGCAGGGTCATGTTGTGGCGCATCGCGGCCTGGCTGTTGCCGGGCTGCATCTTGCGGGACGAGACGAACTTGTACATGTAGTCGAACCGCTCGTCGTCGCCGCTGTACGCGACGACGGTGCCGTCGGAGGTGACGTGGATGGTCGCGGCCTCGTGCTTGAACCGGCCCAGCGCGGTGTGCTTGACCGGGGTCGACGACGCATCCCACGGGTTCACCTCGACCACCCAGCCGAAGCGGTGCACCTCGTTGGGCTCGGCCACCACGTCGAAGCGCGGGTCGACGCGCTCCCACTTGCGCTCGGACGCGTCGCCCTCGACGCCGTAGCGCTTGAGGTGCGCCGCGGCCGTCGGGTCGGTCACCCGGGCCGCTCCCGCGAAGTACTGGTTGAAGTTCTCCTCGCCGGAAAGCACAGTGCCCCAAGGGGTGAGGCCACCGGAGCAGTTGTTGAGCGTGCCCTTCACCAGGGTGCCGGTGGGGTCCGCGGACGTCTTCAGCAGCGCGCTGCCCGCGGCAGGCCCGGTCACGGTGAACTCGGTGAGGGCGGTGATCCGTCGGTTGTACGAGCCGAACTTCGGTGTGAGACGGCCGGATCCGGCCTCACCCTGCACCTCGACGACGGACAGGCCGTGATTGGCCCAGCCGATCCGCACCTGCTCGGCGGTGGGGTTCTCCTTGTCGTAGCCGCGGAACATGAACGGCTCGGTGGAGTACTCGTGGTTGACCACCAGCAGGTACGCGTGCGGGCGGCCCTCGATCGGCAGCAGGCCCGCGAAGTCGTTGTTGAAACCGAACTGCTTCTCGGCGGAGGCGGCGGTCTGGTTGTCGAAGTCGAACGCGGGCGCGTCGGCGAACAGCGGATCGCCCCAACGGATCACGACGGACTGCTCGTACCCGGTCGGGACCGTGAGGGCGTCCAGCTTGTTGGGCGCGACCGGCGTGAAGTTCGTGCCGGCGGCGGCGGAGCCGGACGCGGAACCGGATCCGAGCGACCCGGTGTCGAGCGAACCGGGGGCGGCGGTCGCGGTGCCGTCGGAGCACGCAGCGAGCACGCTGCCGGCGCCGACCGCGAGGACGGCCGCCGCGCCACCCCGCAGAACTCCGCGGCGGGTGACCGCGCCGCGCACGATGTCGCCGAAGTACTCACCGGGCGAATCGTTGGGAACGTCGTGCGCACAGGCATTTCCGCACTTGTACTGGCAGGTGATCGACGCACGTGAGGACATGCCGTCGTGCTTGACGAACAGTGCGAGGGGTTTGAGGCTCACCGTGGACTCCCGAAGTCGGAAACGGAAACGCCGACACGCGTCGGCAACGCACGCACCGTAGAAGCCGGGAACGAGCCGTCGGCGACGCCCGGGTGAACGGCGGGCCAACAGCGATCGGAGGTTGGGTGTCTCCTGCTCAGCCGCCGGGTGTGAGCTGCCCGTCCTCGGTGAACCACGAAGTCCGAACCCCATCCGCGGATCACCTCAGAGAACCTCGGACAGGAATGCCTGCAGACGGGGAGTCGCGGGCTTGTCGAACATTTGGTCGGGCACGCCGGATTCGACGACGACGCCCCGATCCATGAACATCACCGTGTCCGACACCGACCGCGCGAACCCCATCTCGTGTGTCACCACCACCATGGTCATGCCGGTGGTCGAGAGGTCGGCCATCAACGCCAGCACACCCTTGACCAGTTCGGGATCGAGCGCCGAGGTGGCCTCGTCGAAGAACATCACCTGGGGCTTCATCGCGAGGGCCCGGGCGATCGCGACGCGTTGCTGCTGGCCGCCGGACAAGTTTCCGGGCCGGGAATCGGCCTTGTTGGCCAGGCCCACCAACTCGAGCTGTTCGAGCGCCAGTTGTCGCGCCGCGTCCCTCGACAGCTTCTTCAGCTTGCGGGGTCCGAGGGCGATGTTGTCGGCAACGGTCTTGTGCGGGAACAGGTTGAAGTGCTGGAACACCATCCCGATCCGCTGGCGCAGATGATCCGGATTGTCGGCCAGCACCGAACGTCCGTCCAGCAGAATGTCGCCCGCGTTCGGTTCGTGCAGCCGGTTGAGGACCCGCAGCAGGGTCGACTTGCCCGACCCCGACGGCCCGATCACGGTCACGGTCTTGCCGGCGTCGACGTGCAGGTCCACCCCGCGCAGCACCTTGCTGGTGCCGAACGCCAGGTGCAGCCCGGTCCCGGTGAGGGACACCGACTCGGTCACGATGTCGCCCATTCCGTCAGCCCCTCTCCACCACGATGGCCTGATCGAGGTCGTCGAGGGTGCCCGAGGTGTCGGCGCGTCCGGTCCGCAGCCGCCGGTCGATGTAGTTCACCAGGTGCGTCAACGGGATCGTGAGCGCCAGGTAGAACAGGCCGGCGGCCACGAGCGGCGACAGGTTCCCGGTCTGGGCGTTGAGATCCCGGCCCACGGCGAACAGTTCCCGCTGGGTCACCAACAGGCCCAGGAAATAGATCAGCGAGGAGTCCTTGATCAACGAGATGAACTGGTTCATCAACGCCGGCAGCACCCGTCGCACGCCCTGCGGGATCACCACGAGCACCATCGACCGTCGATACGAGAAGCCGAGGGCCCGAGCGGCTTCCATCTGTCCGGGCTCGACGCTCTGGATCCCGGACCGGAAGATCTCGCCGATGTACGCGGCGGCCAGCAGTGACAGCGCCGCCGCGCCCAGCCAGTACGGGTTGTTCCCGGTGAGCCCCTTGAGCACCGGTCCGACGCCGAGGCCGACGAGCAGGATGATGACGACCGCGGGCAGGCCGCGGAAGATGTCGGTGTAGATCCGGGCGGGCCAGCGCAGCCAGCGGGTCCGGGATATCCCGGCGACCGCGAGCAGCATGCCGAGCACCGTGCCGGCGATGCCCGACGACAGCGCCAGGATCAGGGTGTTCGGGAGGCCGGTGCGGAGCAGGTCTGGAAAGGCGCGCTTGTACAGCTCCCAGTTGAAGAACGTGTCGCCGAGCTGCTGCAGCGTCGATTTCGGTTGCACCGCGACCGGTTCGGACTCGCTTCCCCTCTCCGCCGCGAGCGCCGCGAAGTCCGGCAGCACGGGTGGCGGGGCGGCCTTGCTGCCCGGCTTCCACCCTGCGGGCAGTTCGCGCGGCACCCAGTCCGAGTACAGCTGCGCCCATGTTCCGTCCGCGATCGCCGCGTCGAGCCCCGAGTTCAGGGCGTCGAGCAGCGGCTGGTTGCCCTTCGCGACCGCCCAGCCCACATAGTTGTTGAGGCTGAAGGTGTTCTGCACGATCGACGCCGGATCCCCGGGCGCGATCGCGCCCGCCGCCTGCTGCGACGGCGCCACCCACGCATCGATCTGGCCGGTCTTGAGATTCGCGTACGCGGTGTTGTAGTCGGGGAACTTCACCGGATCGAGGTGCAGGGTGTTGACGACATAGTCGTCCTGCACGGTGCCCTGCACCACCCCGATGCGCACCGAGGAGTTCAGGTCCGAGAAGCCCTTGATCGCACTCCCGTTCGGCACCACCAGGGAGAAGTAGCCGAAGTCGTAGCCGTTGGTGAACCCGACGAGTTCGCGGCGGGCATCGGTGGTGGTGATCGACGACGACCCGACGTCGAACCGGTGACCCGCGACCTGCGCCAACAGCCCGGCGAAGTCGGTGCCGACGAACTGGATCTCGAGCCCCAGCTTCTGGGCCACCGACCGCAACAGCTCGTTGTCGAAGCCGGTGAAGACGTTGTGGGAGTTGACGCAGATGCTCGGCGGGGCGTCCGACAGGGTGCCGACGGTGAGGGTGCCGGGTTTGACCAGGTTCAACTTCGACGTGTCGATGCTGCCGAGCGGCAGCGTGTTCGGGGTCGTGTACTTGTCCTCCGCGGCCGCGGAGGCAGCGGTGTCCAGGTTGGCCGGCAGGGTCGTGGCACTCGTGGGGCCGGGCGGCGAGCACAGGTCCGACGGGGTCGACGAGTTGTCGGACGAGCACGCCGCCAGCACCAGCACGGGCAGCAGTACCACCAGCAGCACCGCCACCGCTCGGGATCCGAGGCGGTCGGCGGCGGTCATCGAATCCCCCTGGGGTTTCGTCCCGGGCTACGCGAGCCCGGACAGTTGCGGTGGGGTGTGCTCGTCGCGCCACGCGATGGCCTCGCGCAGGCTGGTCAGGTCGTAGTCGGGTCCGCTGCAGTTGGCGGTGAACAGCGTGACGCCGATATCGACGTAGGCCGCCGCGAGATCCGTGCCCGGCCACCACGTGGAGTGCTCGATCTCGTGCGGGTCCCGCTGGACGTCGCCGCAGTGCTCGCCGAGGATCGCGGACTTGCGGGCGAACTCGTCCCGATCGCCGAACCCGTGCCAGATGTCGGCGTACTCGGCCACCAGGCGCAGCGTCTTCTTCTCGCCGCTACCGCCGATCAGGATCGGAATGTGCCGGGTGGGAGCCGGATTGAGCTTGCCGAGACGTCCCGTGATGCGGGGCAGGTACTCCCCCAGCAGCTTGATCCGGGATCCGGGGGTGCCGAACTCGTAGCCGTACGCGTCGTAGTCCTTCTCGAACCAGCCGGCGCCGATCCCGAGGATCAGGCGTCCGCCGCTGATGTGGTCGACGGTGCGGGCCATGTCCGCCAGCAGATCCGGGTTGCGGTAGCCGGCGCAGCTCACCAGCGTGCCGATCTCCACCCGCTCGGTCTGCTCGGCCCACGCGCCCAGCATGGTCCAGCACTCGAAGTGCGCGCCTTCCTGATCGCCGTACAGCGGGAAGAAGTGGTCCCAGTTGAAGACGACATCGGCCCCGGCGTCCTCGGCGCGCAGGACCGCGTCGCGGATCTTGCCGTAGTCGGGGGCGTGCTGCGGCTGCAGCTGCAGGCCGATCCGGACAGGTCGGGTCATGGGGGCTCCTTCGCGCCGGGACTCGCATCTCACGGTATCCCCGTGATGGGCCCGTCGCACAGAGATGGGGGGAGCACACTGGAGGCGTGCGGATCAACGAACGCCCGACGTCGCCCACCGGCTTCAAACGCCGATTCCTCCGGATGCCGATCCAGCTGTACCGGTGGCATCTCGGCGGGCTGCTCGGGCACCGGTTCCTCCTCCTCGAACATCTCGGCCGGCGCAGCGGCAAGACGCGGCAGGTGGTGCTCGAGGTCGTCAACCACGACGAGGTCGGTGACGGCGCCCCCGACGGTTACGTCGTTGCGGCCGGGTTCGGGACGACGTCGGACTGGTACCGGAACCTGACCGCACATCCACGCGCGCGGGTGCAGGTGGGGCGCCGGACGGTGGACGTCGAGGCCGACTTCCTCGGAACCGAGGAGGGCGGCGACCTCATGGCCCGGTACGGCACCGAACACCCGAAACTCGGCCTCCGGCTGTGCACCACGATGGGTTTCGACGTCGACGGCAGCGAGGCCGACTTCCAGGAGGCGGGCCGGCACATCCACTTCGTACGACTGCGACCGGTGCACGGCTGACCCCGCACGCCCCGTGCGACGCCTATGCTGTGCCCGCACATCCGTGCACCCTCACTCGGATCGTCCGGCACGTTCCTGCCGGTGAAGGGACCGCTCCACCATGGCTTCGGTGACATTCGACAAGACCACGTGCCTGTTCCCCGGCGCGACCACTCCCGCGGTCGACAAGCTCGACCTGCACATCGAGGACGGCGAGTTCCTCGTGCTGGTCGGCCCGTCGGGCTGCGGCAAGTCCACCTCGCTGCGCATGCTCGCGGGGCTCGAGGAGGTGTACGACGGGCGCATCCTCATCGGCGACCGCGACGTCACCGGCCAGGAGCCCAAGGAGCGGGACATCGCGATGGTGTTCCAGAACTACGCGCTCTACCCGCACATGTCCGTCGCCGAGAACATGGGCTTCGCGCTCAAGCTCGCGAAGACGCCCAAGGACGAGATCAAGCGCCGCGTGCAGGACGCCGCGAAGATGCTCGACCTCGAGCCGTACCTCGAACGCAAGCCCAAGGCGCTGTCCGGCGGCCAGCGGCAGCGCGTCGCGATGGGCCGTGCGATCGTCCGGCAGCCGCAGGTGTTCCTCATGGACGAGCCGTTGTCGAACCTCGACGCGAAGCTGCGCGTGCAGACCCGCACCCAGATCGCGCAGCTGCAGCGCCGGCTCGGCACCACCACCGTGTACGTCACGCACGACCAGGTGGAGGCCATGACGATGGGCGACCGGGTCGCGGTGCTCAAGGACGGCATCCTGCAGCAGTGCGCGCCGCCCCGTGAGCTCTACAGCCGTCCCGTCAACCAGTTCGTCGCCGGATTCATGGGCTCGCCGTCGATGAACATGCTGACGTTGCCGCTCACCGACGGTGGCGTGCAGTTGGGTGACGCGGTGATCCCGGTTTCCCGTGAAACCATCGCGGAGATCCCCGAGGGTCAGGTCGTGCTCGGTATCCGTCCCGAACATCTCGAGCCGGTGACGGAAAGCTCCGCCGGGGGCCCRGGCATCCCGCTCGACGTGGACGTCGTCGAGGAACTCGGCGCCGACGCCTTCGTCTACGGACGTACCGGACTGGGTGGTCGCGGCGAGCACAATTTTGTCGCCAGGACGGACTGGCGCAACCCTCCGGCCCGTGGTGAACGGGTGAACCTGCACGTCGACCCGTCCGAGGTGCATCTGTTCTCGGTCACCGACGGCCGCCGGCTCGGGTGACCCTTACCGATCCAGTCCGGGGGTAATGACCGAAATTTGTCCCGGTCCGTGCCAGAGTAAGCGGCGACATATGCCTCGGTCCGGCGGAGTTCACGTCCGTGGAGGGCCGGAGACGTCTATCTGAAAGGTGGACCATGCGTTCTTTCAAGACGCGCACGCGGGTTGCCGTCGCGGCTTCGGCCGTCGCGCTGCTCGCGATCGCCGGCTGCTCGAGTGACAGCGACGGCGGCAGCGCCAGCGTCGACGACGCCGTCAAGCAGAACCTCGACGGCCGCGGTGCGATCTCGTTCGCGATGGGCAAGAACGACACCGACAAGCTGCAGCCGGTGATCGACAAGTGGAATGCGGCCAACCCGGACGAGAAGGTCTCCCTCAAGGAACTGCCCGGTGAGGCCGACGACCAGCGCAACAAGCTGGAGCAGTCGCTGCAGGCCGGCAACGCCGACTACGACGTGATGGCTCTCGACCTGGTCTGGACCGCCGGTTTCGCCGCGAACGGCTGGCTGCAGCCGCTCGAGGGCAACCTCGCGATCGACACCGCGCCGCTGCTGCCGGCGACGGTCGAGTCCGCGACCTACCGGGGCACGCTGTACGCCGCGCCGCAGAACACCAACGCGCAGCTGCTGTACTACCGCACCGACCTCACCCCCACGGCCCCCGCGGACTGGAAGGCGCTCACCGACAGCTGCCAGGTCGCCAAGGACAAGGGCGTCCAGGACTGCATGGTCACCCAGCTCAAGCAGTACGAGGGCCTGACCGTCAACACCACGCAGTTCATCAACTCGTGGGGCGGCGCGGTCGTCGGCGCCGACGGCAGCACCCCCGAGGTGGACTCGCCGCAGTCCAAGGCCGGCATGCAGGCCATGGTCGACGCCTACCAGGCCGGACAGATCGCGAAGCGCTCGACGGGCTTCACCGAGGAGGAGACCAACCTCGCGTTCGTCGGCGGCGAGGCGATGTACGCCTACAACTGGCCGTACATGTGGGACAACGCCGAGAAGGACGGTTCGAAGGTGAAGGGCAACGTCGCAGTYGCTCCGATCGTCGGACCGACCGGCGCCGGCGCGTCCACGCTGGGCGGCTACAACAACGGCATCAACGTCTTCTCCAAGAACAAGGCGACCGCGCGTGACTTCGTCGCGTTCGTCCAGAACGAGGAGAATCAGATGTCGTTCGCGGACGCGTCGTTCCCGCCGGTCCTGAAGTCGGTCTACGACGACCCGGCCCTGATCGCCAAGTACCCGTACCTGCCGGCGCTCAAGTCTGCGCTGGAGAACGCCAAGCCGCGTCCGGTCACGCCGTACTACACCGCCATCTCCAAGGCGATCCAGGACAACGCGAGTGCCGCCCTCAACGGCAAGGTGACGGTCGACCAGGCCGCGACCGACATGACCGCGGCGATCAAGAACGCGGCCAAGTAACCGCCGTTCGAACACGAGAGATCAGGTAACGCACGATGGCTGACTCTGCTGGGCTGAGGCGAGCAGACGAGGCCCGCGCCGTGGTCGGGATCGACGATCCCGACCACGGCGGTCGCGCTTCCGGGCATGGGCCCGGGACGCCGCGCACGGGTCACGATGACGAACCACCGGTGGTCGCTCCACGTAAGAAACGCGATTTTCGGCCGATCTGGCTGATCGCGCCGACCATGGTGATCCTGGCCGTCGTCATCGTGTATCCGGTGATCCGCGCGGTCTACCTGTCCTTTCAGGCGAACAAGGGAATCGACCCGGACACCGGGCGGTTCACCGAGGGCGGGTTCGCCGGCTTCAAGCACTACCTGCAGTGGCTGGTGCAGGACTGCGGTGGCGGCGCCGGCACGTGCCCGCCCGGCACCCTGGCGCACGACTTCTGGTCCGCCGCCGGTGTCACGATCTTCTTCGCCGTCGTCACGGTCACGATCGAGGTGCTCCTCGGTCTGTGGATGGCGACGGTCATGGGCAAGACCTTCTGGGGTCGGTCCCTGCTCCGCGCGAGCGTGCTGATCCCGTGGGCCATTCCCACGGCGGTCACCGCGAAGCTGTGGTTCTTCATCTTCGCCGAGAACGGCATCGCCAATAAGTTGCTCGGCACCTCGATCGCGTGGACCACCGACCCGTGGGCGTCGCGGTTCGCGGTGATCATCGCCGACGTGTGGAAGACGACGCCGTTCATGGCGCTGCTCATCCTCGCGGGCCTGCAGATGATCCCGCAGGACGTGTACGAGGCGGCCAAGGTCGACGGCGCCAGCGCGTGGCAGCGGTTCACCAAGATCACGTTGCCGCTGGTCAAGCCCGCCCTCATGGTCGCGGTACTTTTCCGCACCCTCGACGTGCTGCGCATGTACGACCTGCCCGCGATCCTGTCCGGCACGTCCGGCGCGACGCCGAACACGACGCTGTCGATCCTGGTGATGGCCGACATCCGGCAAGGCAACTTCCAGAGTGCGTCGGCGTTGTCGACGCTGATATTCCTGCTGATCTTCGCCGTCGCGTTCGTGATGGTGAAGTTCCTCGGCGCCAACGCGGTGCGCACCCAGGACGAGCAGCGGAAGGGAGCTGATCGCTGATGGGACGCCACAGCAAGCCCGACGACCTCGACGACCACGCCGTGACACCCACCTCGTCGGTGCCGACAGCGGTCGCCACCCGCGTCGCTCCCCCGGCCGACGCCGAGACTTCCACGGTGCTCGCCAAGCCGCGCCGACGCACCGACCGCGGCAAGATGGCACGCACCTACCTCGGTGTCGCGATCATCCTGATCTGGGGTCTGGCGCCGTTCTACTGGATGGTCGTCACCGCGTTCCGGCAGGTCGACCACACCTTCGACACGACGCCGTGGCCCACGTACCTGACCCTCGACAACTTCCGCGCCGCGCTGTCCACGGACAAGGGCAACGACTTCCTCGGCGCGATCGTCAACAGCCTGATCATCGGCGTGGTCACGACGGCCGTCGGCCTGCTGCTCGGCGTGTTCGCGTCGTACGCACTGGCGCGGATCGAGTTCCGCGGCAAGTACATCGTCACCGGCATCATCCTGGGCGCGTCGATGTTCCCGACGGTCGCGCTGATGACGCCGCTGTTCCAGTTGTTCGGTGACTTCGGCTGGATCGGCCAGTACCAGGCGCTGATCATCCCGAACATCTCGTTCGTGCTGCCGCTGACGATCTACACGCTCACGTCGTTCCTGTCGGATCTGCCGTGGGAACTCGAGGAGGCCGCCCGCATCGACGGTGCGAGCCGGTTCCAGGCGTTCCGGCTGGTGATCCTGCCGCTGGCCGCGCCGGCGCTGTTCACGACCGCGATCCTCGCGTTCATCGCGACGTGGAACGAGTTCATGCTCGCGAGCCTGCTGTCGACGGAGAAGACCGAGCCTGTCACGGTCGCGATCGCGCGCTTCGCGGGCGCCAACTCGTGGGAGCAGCCGTACGCGGCGATCATGGCGGCCGGCACGATCGTGACGATCCCGCTGGTGATCATGGTGCTGGTGTTCCAGCGCCGCATCGTCTCCGGTCTCACCGCGGGCGGCGTGAAGAGCTGAGATGACGGCTCGTCTTGTCTAGGCCGCCGCGGGGCCGTCAGCCCCTGGAGATTATCGGTCCTCCGGGGGCYCGTTCGGGAGCGATAAGTGCGCAAAACGCGGGGATGACGGGGTGCGCCGGGTATGCCGGGTCCGTCCTCGGCTGATCGACGTTCGCGTGCCGTCCGGGCCGTGAGATGCGACGATCGGAGGACGACCGGATTCGACCGACCCCGGTTGGGGGCCTCGTCGGATCGCCAGTTGCGGACCGGAAGTTGCGCGCGTGAAGTCCACGAGCAGCACGAACCCCGAGAAACCGAAGCGGCCCGAGCGTGGGACTCGATCCCGCCACCGCACGCTGATACGCATCCTCGCGGCAGTCGTGATCGTCCCGATTGTCCTGCTTGCCGCGGCGTATCTGCTGGCGGACGTGCCGAGCCCCGGGCAGATGCAGACCAAACAGGTGGCCACGATCCTCGCCTCGGACGGTTCCAGCGTCGTCGCGAAGATGGTGCCGCCCGAGGGCAACCGGACCGAGGTGCCGCTCGACGCCGTCCCCGGCTACGTCCGCAATGCGGTGCTGTCGGCGGAGGACCGCGACTTCTACTCCAACCCCGGCTACTCGATCTCTGGGTTCCTGCGGGCCGGACGGGACAACCTGCTGGGCCGCGACAGCGCCGGCGGCGGCTCGACCATCACGCAGCAGTACGTCAAGAACGCACTGGTCGGCACCGATCGGAACGTGATCCGGAAGGCGCGCGAGTTGGTGGTGTCGGCGAAGATGGCCCGGCAGTGGTCCAAGGACGAGATCCTCGGCGCGTATCTCAACACCATCTACTTCGGCCGCAACGCGTACGGCATCGCGGAGGCGTCGCACGCCTTCTTCGGCAAGCCGGTGGAGCAGTTGACGCTCGCGGAGGGCGCGGTGCTGGCGTCGGTGCTCCAGAGTCCGTCCGCGCTTGATCCGGTGACCAATCCGGACGGGCTGCGCGCGCGGTGGAACTACGTCCTCGACGGCATGGTCGAGATGGGGGTGCTCGCCGCCACCGAGCGTGCGAACACCCAGTTCCCAGAGGTCCTGCCGGTCGCGCCGATGCAGGCGGCCGACGTGGCGCCCGGGCCGGAGGGCCTGATCCGCACGCAGGTGGCCCGCGAACTCGCTGCCGCCGGGATCAGTCAACGCGACATCGACACCGGCGGGCTGCAGATCACCACGACGATCGACGCGAAGGCGCAGCAGGCGGCGGTGGACGCGGTGAACCGAACCCTCGACAAGCAGCCCGACCAGTTGCGGGCGGCGGTCGTCTCGATCGATCCGAGGTCGGGGGCGGTGCGGGCCTACTACGGGGGCGCGGAGGGCGCCGGGTTCGACTTCGCCCAGGCCGGGCTGCAGACGGGTTCGTCGTTCAAGGTCTTCGGCGCGATCGCGGCACTCGAGGACAAGGTGCCGCTGACCGCGCAGTTCAGCAGCGCGCCCCTCACCGTCGGCGACCTCACCATCAAGAACGTCGAAGGCGAGACGTGCGGGACGTGTAGCCTCGCCGAGGCGCTCAAGCGGTCGCTCAACACCAGCTACTACCGCCTGACGCTGTCGATGGAGAACGGGGCGCAGAAGATCGCCGACGCCGCGCACCAGGCCGGCATCCCCAAGCAGATCCCCGGTCTCGACCACGAGACACTCTCGCAGTTCGGCGGTCCACCCGAGACCGGAATCGTGTTGGGCCAGTACCAGACCCGACCCATAGACATGGCGTCCGCGTATGCGACCCTCGCAGCGTCGGGGACGTTCCACGAGCCGTACTTCGTGCAGAAGGTGGTGAACTCGGACGGCCAGGTGCTGCTCGACCACGCCCCGCCCGCCGGTGAGCCGCGGATCGATCCGCCCATCGCGGACACCGTCACGCAGGCGATGACGCCGATCGCGGCGTACTCGCGGAACCACGGTCTGGCGGGCGGTCGCCCGTCGGCCGCGAAGACCGGGACCTCGCAGTTGGGGGACACCGGCGAGAACAAGGACGCCTGGATGGTGGGGTTCACACCGTCGCTGTCGACCGCCGTGTGGGTGGGGACCGCGGAGGGCAAGGCGATCGAGACCAGCGGGGGCGGAGCGATATACGGCGCGGGTCTGCCGTCGGACATCTGGAAGGAGACGATGGACGGCGCGCTCGCCGGGACCTCCAACGAGCAGTTCCAGGCACCGCAAGCGGTGCAGCAGTCCGGCGGTCAGCAGGGACGCGCACCCGCCGCGAGCGGCGGGTCGTCGACCACCACCGAGCAGCAGTACACCGAATCCGCCCCGACGCGGCAGCGGTCCGCACAGACACCGCAGGAGGCGCCCGCCTGGACGCCTCCTGCTCAGACCGTTCCGCAGGCGCCGGTGCAGCAGGGCGCACCCCAACAGCAGTGGAATGCACCTGCGCCGCAGCAACAACCGCAGCAGCAGGCGCCGGCACCCGTCCCCCAGGCGCCGGCGCCTGCTCCCCCTCCCCCGGCGCCGGCGCCTGCTCCCCCTCCCCCGGCGCCGGCCCCCGCACCGCCGCCGGGAATTCAGATCCTCCCGGGTGTCACCATCCCGCTCCCGGGTTAGTTCGATTCTGCGACTGAGGGACGTGGAGAACCCCCGGTCGGTCGGACGATCAGCCCGCGGCGACCAGTTCGTCGCCGTCCGGGGTGGAGCGAGTGGCGGAAGCCGGAACCTCGATCTGAGCGATGTTGCGCGGCAGGAGGAATGCGACGACTGCGCCGACGAGGGCGAACACCGCGCCGATCCAGAAGGCCACCTGGAATCCGGCATTGTCGTAGAACACGGCACCCTGCAGGGTCGCCTGGATCTCCGGCGGGAACTGCACGATGTGCGAGTTGTTCATCACCGCGAAGGCGATGACGGGGAGCACGGCAGGGAACACCGACTGCGAGACGCCCACCATCGATGCGGAGCTGGCCTGGAGTTGCGGCGGCACGGCCTCGATCAGGAGGTTCGGGATCGAGGCGTAGCCCATGCCCATACCGAAACCGAAGACCGCGCAGATGATCATGACGATGGACTTGGTGTCGTGCGTCTGGGCGATCAGCGCGAAGGCCACGGCGTTGAGCAGCAGGCCGGTCACCAGCAGCGGCCGCGGACGCATGTTGCGTCCCACCAGCGTGCCGACGAGCAGACCACCGAGGACGACGGCGCCGCCGATCGGCACCTGGTACAGGGCGAAGCCCTCGGCATCGACGCCGAAGCCGTAGCCCAGGCCGAACAGGGCCGGCGTCATGACCATCATCGGCAGCAGGATGGTGAACAGGCCGGACGACCCGTAGACCACGCCGGCGCTGATCGTGGTGAGCAGCACGGGACGCTTGCCGAGCACGTCGAGGTCGATGAGAGGTTCCTTGATCATGCGGGCGGACACCACCCAGCCGACCAGGAGCACGATGCCGCCGATGAGGTAGGCCAGGGTGCCGCCGTCCGTCCAGCCCCACGACGGGCCGAAGCTGACCGCGATGAGGATGCCCGCGATACCGCCGCCGAGCAGGATCGCGCCGACGAGGTCGATCCGCGAGCGCAGGCGCACGTTCGACTCGGCCGTCGTGAGCTGGATCAGTCCACCGAGCACGACGAGGCAGATGACGAAGAACCAGAAGATGGAGCGGAAGCCGAAGTCGTCGAGCAGCCAGCCGGTGAGGAACGGCGCGGCGATCGCGATGAGGCCCATGCCGCTGGTGGCGATACTGACGGCGAGCGCAACGGTCTTCTGCGGGAACACGTCACGGATCAGCGAGTAGCTCAGGAACAGGGTCGGCACCATCAGGCCGGCCAGGCAGCGGCCGGCGATCATCATCGCGTACGACGTCGCGATGGCCGAGATGAACGAACCGACGAGCGCGATCCCTACGCAGGCCAGCAGCATCTTGCGCTTGCCGTACATGTCGGCGAGTTTGCCGATGAGCGGCGCCGCCATGGCACCGACCAGCAGGAATGCCGTCAGCAGCCATGCACCCTGCGTGGTCTGGTAGTGCGCGGAGATCTGCGGCAGGGCCGTCGAGATCATCATGTAGCTGACCGCGAGCAGTTCGAGCAGAAGCACGATCGACAGCAGCGAGAGGACGAGGCGGAGGCTCCAGCCTTCCTCATGGGTCCGACCCGACGGGTCGGTGGGCGACGGCGCAGGGCCGCCGGTCGGGGTGGTGACCATCCGTGGAATCCTTTCAGACACCAATAAGCAACGGGACCAGATGTTTTCGGGTCCTGTGAAATCTCCGGAGATGGCGGGTGCGCAGGTTCCCGCCGTGGCACCTTCGGTCGGCCGACGGCGCTCTCACATCACACTGATCGCGAAACCGTGACGCCAGTCACATGCCCGCCCAGTGGGACATTTGCCGACCGGGTGTCGTCGAGTGTCGGTACCGGTGAATTCGACTCGTTACCAAAGCTATTGAGCGCCTGAGTGCCACAAGGAGTCCACCTTGGGTGATTTGTCGGATTGCCCCGACGAACAAACGCTCGGCACCCGGGAGGCCGGGTGCCGAGCGTTTGTTCGAGTGTTGCTCGTGTCGAAGGGTCAGGGCCGGAGCCGGCGCACCGCCCACATCGACGGAATCAGCAGCAGTGCCGAGAGCGCGAGGGTCAGTGCGGCTTCCGTCAACTGGAAGCGGCGGAACAGGCTGCCGGGGTGGTAGCGCGTTTCGAAGCGGTCGATGCCCTGGGCCCGCTGGCAGGCGGTGAACTCGCGGTCCTGCGCGGCGTAGATGGCGTCCTGGCGCGACTCGTACTCGGCGAAGGTCTCGTCGGGGCGTTGTTCCCAACCGCTTTCGGAGCCGGTCGTGCTACAGGCGGCGTAGTCCATGTCCACGCCGCGGCCCTCCGCGTCGACATAGCCCGAACTCAAGGTCCAGACAGCCTCGGTGTCCGGCGTGTAGGTGACCGCACGGTTGTATCCGAGCGGCTGCGACTCCACAACGGGTGTCGCGTACTGCGGGCGTGCCTCGACCTGGAACCCCACCAGCAGTGCCGCCATCGCGATCAGCGTCACCGTCATCGCCCCGAGCGTGTTGCGGAGCAGCAGGCCGACGAGGCTTCCGAGGATCAGTGCCAGGGCCGTGTAGGCCCCCGCGATCAATCCGGTGGACTGAAACAGCGGGAAGGTGAGACTGGAGTGCCCGAAGTAGCTGCTCGACGATACGAAGGCGAAGTTCGGCCCGACGGCCGCCGTGCGGGTCCACTGGAGTGCTGATCCGAGGACGGCCATGGCGAGGACCACGGGTACGAACACGACCAGCACCCGGGTCCAGTACCAACGTGCGCGGCTCACGGACTGGGACAGCCCCAGGACGTGGGTGCCGTGCTCGATGTCCCGGGAGAAGACCGTGACGCCGACCAGCACGCCGAGCAGCACGGGCAGAGCCACGGTGACGAGCGTGATCATCGTGAGCGTCGACTCGGCCCAGCACGCCGCGGAGCCGTCACCGGGAACACAGCCGAAGAAGTTGCCGAACGGCTCCGGGCTGTTCGTTCCCCGAACGATGAGGCCACAGACCGCCGCGACGACCGCGAGCAGGAGGACCGAACCGACCGCGGCCAGGATCGTCGTTCGATGCTGCCGCCAGGTAACCCAGATCATGCTGCCTCTTCGTCGATGGTGGTCAGGTAGGCCAGGACGATGTCGTCGAGGTTCGGGGGTTCCACGCGCCAGCCGTCGCCGGGCGTGGGACGGGCGCCGCGCACGAGGTAGGTGTGCCGGTGCGACTCGACGATCGAGCCGCTGCCGACGACGCCGGCCGGGTCGGCCGCGCTGGTGAGCAGATAGTGCTCCTCGAGGAGGTCGTCGAGGGCGCCGGTCAGCCGGGCCCGGCCGGAACCGAGGATCACCAGTTGGTCGGCGATCTCGGCCACCTCCGACAGGACGTGCGACGACAGCACGATGGTGGTGCCGCGCTCGGCGGCGTCCTCCATGAGCGTGCGGACGACGGATCGTCGTGCGAGCGGGTCGAGTTCGGCCAGTGGCTCGTCGAGCAGGAGCACATCGGGGCGGCGGCCCAGTGCCAGTGCCAGCGCGACGCGGGTGCGGTGCCCGGGTGACAGGGTCTTCACGCGCGCCGACAGCGGGATCTGGGCGTCGGTCACGAGCCGGGTCGCATAGTCGTTGTCCCACTGGGTGTTCGACTTCTCGCCGAACAGGAGGGTGTCGGCGACCGTGAATCCGCGGTACAGCGGCTTGTGCTGGGCGACGTAGGCGAGCCCGGGCAYGATGCCGTTCCGGCCGGGTCGATGTCCCAGGATCGTCACCTCTCCGGCGTCCGGCTCGAGCAGGCCGACGGCGATGGACATGAGCGTGGACTTGCCGGCCCCGTTGGCGCCGACGAGTGCGGTGATGCTGCCGCGCTCGACGTCGAACGAGCAGCCCCGCAGTGCCTCCGTGCGGCGGAACTTCTTGTGTACGTCGCGCACCGTCAGTGCGCTGTCTGCCTCACTCATGTGAACTCTCCTGTGTCCTCACCGAATTCGCTGTCCAATGCCGCTGCAACCAGGGCCTCGAGGTCCGATCGTTCGAGCCCCGCGCCCGCGCCCGCCCGCGCCCACGTCGCGAGTTCGTCCTGCAGGGCCTGCCGTTCGGCCATGCCGGGTTTGAGCAGCGACTGGGTCACGAACGTGCCCAGCCCGGGCCGGGCTTCGACGAGTCCGTCGTTCTCGAGTTCCCGGTAGGCCTTGAGCACGGTGTTGGGGTTGACCGTCACGGCGGCGACCACCTCCTTCGCGGTAGGAAGCCGGTCGCCCGGTTTCAGGTCGCCCAGTCGTAGGGCCTGTTTCACCTGGAGCACCAGCTGGACGTACGCGGGGATCCCGGATCGACGGTTGATGTGGAACTCGACCATCGAATCTCCATTTCACTACAACAATAGTGAAATAGAGGTTGCACTGGTCGCCGTCCGATGTCAACCTGTTCGAGAGGTTTGCGGGGGTTGCTGCGTGTCGCGGTAAATGCGGCTCGAAGACGCTGCGCAGTGCAAAAATTCGGACGAGTGTACCGATTGAGACGGAAGTTCCATTGTGAATTCAACAAACACGGAAGCCGCGGGTAGTCCGGAATCCGGCCCGCCCGCCACCAAGGCTCGGCGACGCAAACCGCGCCGGCGCGGCCGTCGGATCGCCCTGTACGTGACGCTGTGCGTGCTCGTACTGCTGATCGCCACCCCGTTGATCGCGTTCGGTGTCGCCTACAAGGACGCGGACGTGCCGCGGCCCGGCGATATGAAGACCAACCAGGTGTCGACGATCCTCGCGGCCGACGGAACCACGGAGATCGCCCGCGTCGTGCCGCCGGAGGGCAACCGCACCGAGGTCACGATCGACCAGATCCCCGGTCATGTGCGCAACGCGGTGCTCTCGGCCGAGGACCGCGACTTCTATTCGAACCCGGGATTCTCGGTTTCCGGATTCGCTCGCGCGGCCCGCGACAACGTGCTCGGCAAGGACAGCGCCGGCGGTGGCTCCACCATCACCCAGCAGTACGTGAAGAACACGCTGGTCGGGTCGGAGCGGTCGGTGACCCGCAAGATGAAGGAACTGGTGATCTCGTCGAAGATGGCGCGCGAGTGGTCCAAGGACGAGATCCTGGCCGCGTACCTCAACACCATCTACTTCGGCCGCGGCGCGTACGGCATCGCGGCCGCGTCCGACGCGTACTTCGGCAAGCCGCTGGGCGAGCTGACGGTGGCCGAGGGTGCCGTGCTGGCTGCGGTGATCCAGAGCCCGTCGAGCCTCGATCCCGTCACCAATCCGGCAGCGTTGAAGGCGCGTTGGGACTACGTGCTGGACGGCATGGTCACGATGTCGGCGCTGTCGTCCGTCGAGCGCGGGGCGATGCAGTTCCCGGACGTGCTCCCGACGGCGCCGCTCGCGGATGCAGGTGCGGCGCCGGGCCCGGAGGGCCTCATCCGCGCGCAGGTGCTGCGTGAACTCGCCGAATCCGGTGTCAGTGAACAGGATCTGAACACCGAGGGACTGCAGATCACCACCACCATCGATCCCACGGCGCAGCAGGCCGCGCTGGACGCGGTCGCCGACACGCTCGACGGTGAACCCGAGAACCTGCGCACCGCCGTGGTGTCGGTCGACCCGAAGTCGGGTGCGGTGCGCGCCTACTACGGCGGCGCCGACGGCAAGGGCTTCGACTTCGCGCAGGCCGGACTCCAGACGGGTTCCTCGTTCAAGGTGTTCGGGCTGGTCGCCGCACTGCAGCAGGACATCCCGCTGTCGCAGATGTACGACAGCGGTCCCCTCTCCGTCTACGGCGTGACCATCACCAACGTCGAGGGCGAGTCCTGCGGCAAGTGCACCATCGCCGAGGCGCTCAAGCGGTCCCTCAACACCAGCTTCTACCGCCTCACGTTGGCGATGGACGACGGTGCGCAGAAGATCGCGGACGCCGCACACGCCGCCGGCATCCCGGAGACGGTGCCGGGATGGCAGTACCCCACGCTCACGCAGGAGGGTGGTTCGCCGGAGAACGGAATTGTGCTGGGCCAGTACCTGTCCCGGCCGATCGACATGGCGTCGGCGTATGCGACGCTGGCGGCGTCGGGCATGTACCACAAGCCGTACTTCGTGCAGAAGGTCGTGACGGCGGACGGTGTCGTGCTGCTGGACCGGCCGGCGCCCGAGGGTGAACGCAGGCTCGACGCGGCGGTCGCGGACAACGTCACGCAGGCGATGCTGCCGATCGCGTCGTACTCGCGCAGCCACGGACTGGCCGGTGGCCGACCGTCGGCGTCGAAGACCGGCACCGCACAGCTCGGCGACACCGGGCAGAACAAGGACGCCTGGATGGTGGGGTACACCCCGCAGCTGTCCACCGCGGTGTGGATCGGCACGGCCGACGCGAAGGCCATCGAGAACACCTGGGGCGGCTCCGTGTACGGCTCGGGTCTGCCGTCGGACATCTGGAAGAAGACGATGGACGGCGCGCTCGAGGACACCGACGTCGAGAAGTTCCCCTGGCCGGCGCCGATCGGTGGTCAGGCCGGTGTCCCGGCGTACACCGGGGCGGGATCGGGCGCATCGGGGTCCGGCCAGAGCACGGCCAATTCGCCGGCCCCGGCCGCACCGGCTCCCGCGCCCGCACCGGCACCGCAGCTTCCGCCGCCCCCGAGCGGTCGCGTCATCGAGATCCTGCCCGGGGTCAAGATCACGTTGCCGGGCTGAGTCGACGGTCGGGTGTGGGGGCGTGACGCAGGTCAAGATCGGGTGCATACGTGTCGCATCCGTGATTGAAGAATCACGATTCGGAAGGTGTACTCGTTACCGTGACTGAGCCCGCGCGCCCCTCCCAGGTTTTCCGTCTCCGCGCGCCGTTGGCCGGTGTCGCGGTAGTTGCCGGGCTGTTGGCGTGGGCGCCGGTGGCCGCCGCGGAGACCACGCGCCCGGCTGCCTGCGTGCCGTTCGGCACCGCTCAGCTGCCACCCGGGTTGCCGTCCCAGGGCGGGCGCGACGGGCTCGAGCGTCTCCCGGAGTTCGTCGGGGACAACGCGCCGTCGTCGGTGGAGCTGCGCACACAGACAACACAGTTCAATCGGTTCTGGGACTTCGCCCTGGTCGACGCCGCGTTGCTGACGCGACCGCGGGCCGGATCCGACGCCGAGCCGTGGCGGTACGCGCCGCTGCCCGAATGTCTGCGGGACCGTCTGGTCGGAATCTCGGTGGACGACGACGAGTTGATCGCCGTGGACGACGCCGGGTGGATCTACACGATGGACAACGTGTCGCAGGCTCCGCTGTTCTGGAACTGGACCTCGGCCTTCGGTGCGCCGCTGTGGACCGGGTCGGGCCAGCGGCTGCCGGGCACCGAACCGGGCACGTGGGCGCTCAGTGTCTCGTCGCCGTGGGACAACCAGACCTACACCGATGCCGCGGGCCGCGTGCACTACGTCGGGCTGGGCAAGATGACGATGGTGCCCGCGCTCACCGGCGACGGCAGCCGTATCACCTACGCCGACCCGTGGCTGCCGAACGATCAGAGCTACGAGATCGGCGGCCCGCTCGGCGGCCGGTTCCGGTCGATCGCCCTGTCGTCGGCCGGGTCGACGACGTTCGTCGTGAACGAGTACGGCGACATGTACACCCGCAGTTTCGACTTCGACGCGTCCGGTTCGGACTCGGTGTTCTTCCGCTACAGCTGGGACGACCAGTCCGGCAAGCCCACGGCACCGAACATGTTCGCGGAGTTGCTGGACCGCGACACCGCCGCGATCCAGTTGCCGGGTCAGGACTGGGTGCGCCAGCCCAAGATTCCGGGCGAGATCACGTCGGCGATCAGCGTGCACTCCACCGGCGTCGGCCCCGGCGCCCGCGAGTTGCGGGTTGCGGGACGGCAGGACGGCGGCGCGTCGGGCTTCTGGCACAAGGATCTGGACGCGCCGGCATGGGAGTTCACCGCGACGGGCGCGGACCTGCCCGGCACGCCGCTGGAGAACTCGCCGTTCGACCGGTCGGCGGAGACGCTCGCACCCCCGGCGCCGTGGAATCTGTCGGCGTCGCTCCCCGCCCGCGACACCCTCGTCGACGGGCAGTTCCTCATCGACGCCGGCCTGCCGTACACGCTGGTCGATCCGCGCCTGCTCGACGCCGTCGGCCAGCAGGCGGGACCGTCCGGGTACCGGATTGCGGTGTCGCACTTCGATCCCGCTGCCACCACCCGCGAGGCCACGGTGACGGCGCCCGACGGTGCGGTGATCCCGGTGTTGCTGCACACCGCCGACGGTCTCCGGTTCGAGGCACGCGGACCGGGGCTCGACGATCAGCCGCGGCACCTGGTCGGTGCGATCGAGATCCCGCAGACCGTGTTCGACGCCCGCGACACCGATCCTGCCCTGGATGCCTTCGTCCGGGACTGGATGCGCGGCAAGCAGATCGCACCGATCACTCTCAGTGCGACAGCGAGTGACCTGGTAGTGCGCTGACCCGGCGAGTTTGCGACTCCGTGAATGGCGTGCGTCACACGGTCGACATGAAATGTAACAAACGGTCGGTCAGCTGCTATATCAGAGAACGTGATCGATCGTGTCCTCCGCAGTAAGCGCTCCCCGTCTCGTCTCGCCGCACCCCTCGTGTGCGTGGCGGTGATGACCGGACTGTTGTCCACTGCGCCGACGGCGTCTGCGACGGCGTCCGGGCCCGCGTCGTGCGTACCCGTCGGCACCGCGCAGTTGCCGCCGGGACTGCCCTCGGCGGGTTGGCGGGCGGGACTCGACACCCTGCCGTTGTTCGCCGGCAACCACGCGCCATCGTCGGTCGAGTTGCGCACGCAGACAACGCAGTTCAACAAGTTCTGGGACTTCTCGCTGGTGGACGGCGCGCTGCTGACCCGTCCGCGCGTCTGGACCGGATCGAACACCGAGGCGTGGCGGTACGCGCCGTTGCCGGAGTGCCTGCGGGGCAGGCTGGTCGGTATCTCCGCCGACGACGACGAGTTGGCCGCGATCGACGCCGACGGCTGGATCTACACCATGGACAACGCATCCCAGACGCCGTTGACCTGGAACTGGACGTCGGCGTTCGGCGCCCCGATCTGGACCGGCGGCGGCAAGCGCCTTCTCGGCGGGGCGCCCGGACAGTGGGCGCTGAGCGTCGCCTCTCCGTGGGACAACCAGACGTACGCGGACGCCGCGGGCCGCCTGCACTACTACGGGCTGGCGAAGATGACGATGGTGCCCTCGCTGACGGGCGACGGCAGTCGCATCACGTACGCCGACCCGTGGCTGCCGATCGACGACAGCTACGAGATCGGCGGCCCGCTGGGCGGCCGGTTCCGGTCCGTTGCGCTGTCGTCCTCGGCGTCGACGACGTTCGTGGTGAACAAGTACGGCGACATGTACACGCGGAACTTCGATCCCGACGCGACCGGCTCGGACTCCATCTTCTTCCGCTACAGCTGGGACGACCAGACGGGCAAGCCGACCGCGCCGAACTCGGCGTTCGAGTCGTGGTTCAAGGGGTACGCCGCGATCCAGCTGCCCGCGCAGGACTGGAAGCGTCAGCCCAAGATTCCCGGCGAGATCACCTCGGCGATCAGCGTGCACTCCACCGGCGTCGGGCCCGACGCCCGCGAGCTGCGGGTGGCCGGCCGGTCGGGTGGCGTCGCCGGCTTCTGGCACAAGCACCTGAACGCGCCGTCATGGGATTTCACCGCAACCGGAGCGGACCTGCCCGGTGCGCCGCTGGAGAACTCGCCGTTCGACCGGTCATCGGACACGCTGGCCCCGCCCGCGCCGTGGAACCTGTCCACGTCACTGCCCTCCCGCGACGCGTGGGTGGACGGCCAGGTGCTGGTGGACAGCGTGCTGCCGTACTCGATCCTGGACCCACGCCTGCTCGACCAGGTGGGCCTGCACGCCGGCCCGTCCGGCTACCGGATCTCGATCGACCACTTCGATCCCGTTGCCACCACCCGCGCGGCCACGGTGACCGCGCCGGACGGCACGACCATCCCCGTCGTCGTGCATACCGCGGACGGGCTCCGCTTCGCACCGCGCGGTGCCGGACTGGATGCGCAGCCGCGGCACCTGGTCGGCGCGATCGAGATCCCGCAGTCCGCGTTCGACGCCCGCGCCTCCGACCCCGCCCTGGACGCCTTCGTCCGGGACTGGATGCGCGGCAAGCAGATCGCGCCGATCAGCCTCAGCGCCACCGACACCGATCTCGTGGTCCGCTAGGAACAAACATTTCGGCCTCGCGCCAATCTGTACCTTTCTGTACCTTTTCGAGGGTTGTGTACAAAATTGGCGCGGGCACGGAAGTCATGTCTGCGGCCGGTCCGATTCCCACGGTGCGGGGTGCCCGGGCGGCATCGGCAGCGCGGCGAGGGCGTGGTCGACGACGCCGTCGACGGTGAAGACCGGTTCGATCGTGCGGTCGATGGCGAGGCTCTCGACCATCGACCACCATCCGCGCAGGAGGATCCGTGCCTCGGGGGACGGCTGTGTGTCGGTGGCCTCGAGGGTGCGCTCGACCATGGTGTCCTTCATGTGTTCGCGGATCTCCTGGATCTGCGGGTCGGCGCCGAAGCCGCCGTGGAAGAAGGACTGGTAGTTCGCGCCGTGCCGGTCGATGAACGAGACGAATGCGTGCACGACGGCCCGCAGCGGTTCACCGGACGCGTCGTCGGGGTCTGCCTTCGCGGCGCGCAGCAGGCGCCGGGCGGCCGCGCCGACGACGGCGACGTAGTAGTCCTGCTTGGTCGGGAAGTACCGGAACAGCAGGCCGCGGGAGATGCCGGCCTTCTCGGCCACCAGGTCGATCGACAGCGCATGGATGGGCCGGGCCGCGAGTTCCTGCAGGCCGATCGCGACGAGTTGCCGCTTGCGCTCCTCCGGTGGGAGCCGCCGCCGGGGGGCCGCAGTTTCGGTCGACACGAGATGACACCGTCCAGGATCTTGATTGCGGGGCAAGTCTACGTTTAGGTTAACTGAGCAATGCTCAGTTAGTCGACGGCACGGAGGCTGGCATGGATTTCGCACAAAGCGCGCGGTCGAAGGAGTACCTCGATCGACTGCGGGCGTTCATCGCGACCGAGGTCGCGCCCGTCGAGGCGCGACTGCGGGCCGAGCGGGTGGCACCGTTCGCGCAGCGCGCCGACGTCCCCGGTGCCGCGATGTGGCAGGTGTCCGAYGAGTTCCGCGCGCTGCAGGCCGAGGCCCGCGCGCAGGGCCTGTGGAACCTCTTCCTGCCCGACGCCGAACTCGGCGCCGGCCTGACCAACGTCGAGTACGCCCCGCTCGCCGAGGAGATGGGACGCTCGCCGTTCGTCTCCGCGATCTTCAACTGCGACGCCCCCGACACCGGCAACATGGAGGTGCTGTACCACTACGGCAGCGCCGAGCAGAAGGAGCGCTGGCTGACACCGTTGCTGGACGGTGAGATTCGGTCCGCGTTCTGCATGACCGAGCCCGACGTCGCGTCGTCCGACGCCACCAACATGGCGGCGACCGCCGTCGTCGACGGTGACGAGGTGGTGCTGGGCGGCCGCAAGTGGTGGAGCACCGGGATCGGCAGCCCCGACTGCAAGATCCTCATCTTCATGGGTCTCACCGACCCGGAAGCGACCAAGCATCAACGGCATTCGATGGTGCTGGTGCCGATGGACACCCCCGGTGTGAAGGTCGAGCGGATGCTCTCGACGATGGGCTTCTACGACGAACCCGGTGGGCACGGCGAGGTGTCGTTCACCGACGTCCGGCTGCCGTTGGACGCGATCATCGCCGGTCCCGGACGGGGATTCGAGATCGCGCAGGGCCGGCTCGGGCCGGGCCGCGTGCACCACTGCATGCGCCTGATCGGCCTGGCCGAGGCCGCACTCGAACTCGCGATCCGCCGCGGCACCGAACGCGTCGCCTTCGGCAAGCCGCTGGTCAACCTCGGGGGCAACCGCGAGCGCATCGCCGACGCCCGCATCGCGATCAACCAGTTGCGGCTGCTGGTGCTCAACACCGCCTGGCTGCTCGACACGCAGGGCCTGTTCGGCGCGCGGTCCGCCGTCTCCGAGATCAAGGTCGCCACCCCCCGCGTGGTGCAGCAGGTGATCGACTTCGCAATCCAGATCCACGGCGGCGGAGGGCTTTCCGAGGACTTCCCGCTCGCCGGTGCGTGGACGGCGGCCCGTGCGCTGCGCCTCGCCGACGGCCCCGACGAGGTCCACCAGGGTCTGGTCGCCCGCTTCGAGCTGGGGAAGTACCAGTGAGCCCGAAGATGCCGGCGCTGCCGGACAACGCGCGCACCGTCCGCGGCGAGGACGCGTTCGACGTCGATGCCGTCGCACAGTGGTTGCGGGACAACGGCTCCGCTGAACTCGAAGGCGTGCCCGAGGTGCGCCAGTTCGCGGGCGGGGCGTCCAACCTGACGTACCTGCTGCGCTACCCGGATCGCGACCTGGTGCTGCGCCGTCCGCCGGCCGGCGCGAAGCCGTCGTCCGGGCACGACATGGTCCGTGAGTACCGCATCCAGTCGCTGCTCGCGCCCGTGTACCCGCACGTGCCGGCGATGGTGGGCCTGTGCACCGACCCGTCGGTGCTCGGCAGCGACTTCTACGTCATGGGACGCGTCGAGGGCGCCATCCTGCGTTCCGCTCCCCCGGCCGAACTGGGGCTCACCCCGGAGAACACGCGTGAGCTGTGCCTGCGGGTGATCGACCTGCTGATCGAACTGCACGGCGTGGACCCGGCGTCGGCGGGCCTGGAGGAGTTCGGTCGCGGCACAGGGTACGTCGCCCGCCAGGTGGCCGGTTGGACCAAGCGTTACGCGGCCGCCCGCACCGACAACGTGCCGGACTTCGCGCGGGTCGCGAAGTGGCTCGACGACAACCGGCCGGCCGACGTCGCCTCGCGGGTGATTCACGGCGACTTCCGGCTCGACAACATCGTGCTCGGCGACGACCTGCGGCCCCGCGCCGTCCTGGACTGGGAGCTCGCCACGATCGGCGATCCGCTGATGGACCTCGGCTCGAGCCTGGCGTACTGGGTGCAGGCCGACGATCATCCGATGATGCAGGCCACCAAGCGGCAGCCGTCGGACCTGCCGGGCATGCTCACCCGCCGCGAGATCGTCGACTACTACGCCGAGCGCACCGGGCTGCCCGTCGACGACTGGGGCTTCTACGAGGTGTTCGGGCTCTTCCGTCTCGCGGTGATCGCGCAGCAGATCTACTACCGCTACCACCACGGGCAGACCACCAACCCGGCGTTCGAACACTTCTGGATCGCGGTGGGCTACCTGGACACTCGCTGTAACGAACTGATCGACACGATGACGGAGGGCAAGTAGTGGGCAGCCGCGCGCCACGCAGGAACATTCTCATCACGGGCGCCAGCTCGGGTCTCGGCCGCGGGATGGCCCGCGAATTCGCCGCGCGGGGACGCAATCTCGCGCTGGCGGCCCGCCGGACCGAGCGGCTCGAGGAGTTGCGCGACGAACTGCTCGCCGCGCATCCCCGGATCCGAGTGGCAATCCGCAAGCTCGACGTCGACGTTCACGACCAGGTGTTCAGCGTGTTCACCGAGTTCGACGAGGAACTCGGCGGCCTGGACCGGGTGATCGTCAACGCCGGCCTCGGCAAGGGGCAACCGTTGGGCACCGGGTACTTCCGCGCCAACGCAGCGACGGCGCGCACCAACTTCCTTGGTGCCCTCGCGCAGAGCGAGGCGGCGCTCGAGTTGTTCCGCCCGCGGGACGCCGGACACGTGGTGCTGATCTCGTCGGTGAGCGCGATGCGCGGCATGCCGCGCAACCTCACCACCTACGCGGCGTCGAAGGCGGGGGTCGCGGCGCTCGGTGAGGGCATGCGGGCGGATCTGGCGAGGACCGGCATCGACGTCAGCACCATCTTCCCGGGCTTCATCCGCTCCGAGATCAACGAGAAGGTGAAGAAGGTGCCGTTCATCGTCGACACCGAGACCGGTTGTCGCGCGCTGGCGGCGGCGATCGAGAAGGAACCGAACAAGGCCTACGTCCCGGCGTGGCCGTGGTCGCCGGTGTCGATGGCGATGAAGGTGCTGCCGCTGTCGGTGGTGTCGAGGATGGCGTAGGTCGGCGCGGACGGCGGTATCCCCCTGACCTGCACGGATCGAGAAACCGGTCGGTTTATAACGCGCCAAGATAAATATTCGATAACGCTCGACGGATTGATATAGCTTCGTTACCCTTTTGTGACGGGCCCCATGGGAGCACCCCTCCTCGGGCCGATGGGCAAGACACAAATGAGGTAATACCCGTGGGCAAGCACCACCAGCCATCGCACCGTTTCGTTCGCAAGATCAACCCCTCCGAGTCCGCCGCCGGCCGCCGGTCGCGGAAGGCGGCGGCATTCGTGGCCATCGCCGGGACCCTCCTCGTCGGAGGGACGCAGCTCGGCGCCGCCACCGCCTCCGCGGCCCCCGCGGCCGGCTTCGTCCACAGTGTGGTCTCGAGTTCCGCTGTGGTACAGCCGGTTTCCGGCACCCTGACATCCGGCTACGGCCCGCGCGGTGGCAGCCACCACGACGGCATCGACATCGGTGCGAGCATCGGCACACCGATCTACTCGGCCGCCGCCGGATCCGTGATCTCGGCCGGCCCGGCCTCCGGATTCGGGCAGTGGGTCCGCGTGCAGCACAACGACGGCACCATCACGGTGTACGGCCATGTCGACACCTACCTCGTCAGCGTCGGCCAGCGCGTCACCGCGGGCCAGCAGATCGCCACGGTCGGCAACCGCGGTCAGTCGACGGGTCCTCACCTGCACTTCGAGGTCTGGGATCCCAGCGGCCGGCAGGTCGATCCGCAGGTCTGGCTGCGGAGCAACGGCGTCCACCCGACGTGGTGACCGGCCCGCTGATCCGGTAGTCGGGTCACAGCGCGAGGTGGTCGCCGCGGAATCGTCGACGCATCCGCCTGTCATGGGTCACCAGGACGACGGTGCCCGCGAACGCGTCGAGCGCCTGCTCCAACTCCTCGACCAGCGCCGGCGACAGGTGATTGGTGGGCTCGTCCACCAGCATCAGGTCGGCGCCGCTGGTGACCAGCAGCGCGACCTCGAGGCGTCGGCGCTGGCCGAACGACAGATCCGCCAGCGGTCGATGCAGATCGTCGGGCCGGAACAGGCCCAGCGAGAGCAGTTCCGCGGCCGCATCCTCCACGTATCCGGGTCGCTCGGCGGCGAACGCCTGCGACAGCGTCGCCGCCGCGGGCCATGCACGTCCCTTCTGCCGCAGGAATCCCACCCGCGCGGGCGCGTGAACGTCGCCGCTGTCGGGGACGACCTCGCCCGCGATCACCCGCAGCAGCGTCGTCTTGCCTGCGCCGTTGGGGCCGGTCACCAGGAGGCGACCTCCGGGCCGCACCTCGAGGTCGGGGACCGTCAGCCGTGAGCCGACACGCACCTCGTGCAGCCGCACCAGCGGGCCCTCGGGCGACTGCGGGACCCACGCGGACAGCGACGGGGTGAATCGCAGCGGATCCGGCGGTAGCGCAACCTCGTTCAGCGTCAGCCTCCCGATCCGCTCCTTGGCGTTGCGGATTCGTCCCATCGCCCCGTGAGCACGACCGCGGGCCCGGAACGCGCCGTGGCCGAACCCCGCCTTGTCCTGTTTGCGGGGGATCGCCTCCAGTCGAGACGCATTCGCCTCGACGAGTCGTGCGTTGCGGGCGAGTTCGAACCGCCAGTCGTCGTACTCCTGCAGGTGCCGCCGCCGCTCGGCCGCCTTCGCGGTGAGATACCCGTCGTAGCCGTCCCCGTAGCGCCGGACACCCCGGTCGGCGACCTCGAGGATCACCGGCGTCAGACGCGCCAGGAACTCGCGATCGTGCGTCACCGCCACCACGGTTCCCCGGTGGCCGAGCAGACGCTCCTCGAGCCACGCGACGGCGGCGTCGTCGAGGTCGTTGGTGGGTTCGTCGAGCAGGAGCAGTTCGACGTTCGAGGCCAGACTCGTGGCGAGTGCCAACCGGGCCTGTTCCCCGCCCGAGAGCGTGCCGAGCCGACGGGACCGGTCGAGGTGCGGCAGGCCGAGCGCGTGCAGGCCGCCGTCGACCCGATCGTCGACCGTGTAGCCGTCGACAGACTCGAAAAGGCTTGTGGCATCGGTGTATTCGGTGAGCAGGATCGGCAGTTCGTCGGCGTCGGCGCTGGACAGGCGCCGTTCGATGCCGCGGATCCGCGCTTCCAGTGCGCGCACGTCGCGGAGGATGTGATCGATCGCAGCCTGGACCGTCGCATCGTCGGGCAGGTCCAGCGACTGCGCGGCGTACGCGACGCCACCCGGTGCGACGACGCGGACGTCACCGTTGTCGGGGGGTGTGCGTCCGGCCAGCAGTGCGAGCAGGGTCGACTTGCCGGAGCCGTTGTCGCCGACGACACCGACCTTCTCGCCCGGCGCGATCGCCAGATCGACACCGTCGAGGACGACGCGATCGCCGAAGCGCTTCGAGACGGCGCGGAGGGAGGATTGAGGAACGGGCATGGTGCGGTCCTTGCCCCCGGAACAGGTCCGGGTGATCGAGAGGAATGAGTCCTCGCACGACCGACCCGTCCGAACGGAGGTGCGTGCGCCCAGGACTCGCCGCGGAGCATGCTCGACGCGGCGTCCCGATCTAGGAATTCAGTGTGCCCATGCCGACGAAGGTAACACCGGCGATCCGTACCGGCCACCGATTATCCGCGGCCACACCGAAACCGGCTCGAAAACACCTGTGGCGGTGGATGAGTCCGGAGACTCACCCACCGCCACAGGTGCGTTGTACGGCTGGTTCTACTCGGCGCCGATGATGAAGGCCTCGAGCTCGGTGCGAGCCTTGTCGTCGGCCATCTGGACCGGCGGGGACTTCATCAGGTATGCCGAGGCCGGCAGGATCGGGCCGCCGAGGCCGCGGTCCTTGGCGATCTTCGCTGCACGGATGGCGTCGATGATGATGCCGGCCGAGTTCGGGGAGTCCCAGACCTCGAGCTTGTACTCCAGGTTCAGCGGGGCGTCACCGGGTATGTGCGGTCCAGCACCACGCCGCGGTCCTCGAACAGCTTCGCCATCACGCGGTGGGTGATGGTGGCGCCGACCTGGCTCTTGATGTCGTCGCCGACGATCGGGACACCGGCCGCGCGGAACTTCTCGGCCCACGCCGGGTCGGAGGCGATGAAGACGGGCAGCGCGTTGACGAACGCGACACCGGCGTCGATGCAGCACTGCGCGTAGAACTTGTCGGCCTCTTCCGAGCCCACCGGCAGGTAGGACACGAGGACGTCGACCTTGGCAGCCTTGAGCGCGGCGACGACGTCGACGGGCTCGGCGTCGGAGACCTCGATGGTCTGCGCGTAGTACTTGCCGATGCCGTCGAGCGTCGGGCCACGCAGGACGGGGACGTCCAGCGGCGGGACGTCGGCGATCTTGATGGTGTTGTTCTCGCTGGCGTTGATCGCCTCGGACAGGTCGAACCCGACCTTCTTGGCGTCGACGTCGAAGGCGGCGACGAACTGGACGTCGCGCACGTGGTACTGGCCGAACTTGACGTGCATCAGGCCGGGGACGGTGGAGTTCTCATCCGCGTCCTTGTAGTACTGCACGCCCTGGACCAGGGACGAGGCACAGTTACCCACGCCCACAATGGCTACGCGCACCGCGGTGCTGTTCTCACCCATGGTCGGGTTCTCCTTCGTTTTTCTTGGGTGCTGTTGCTGTTGATGATTGTTCGGCGGCGATCAGCTCGTTCAGCCACCGCACTTCCCGTTCGCTCGACTCGAGACCGAGCTGATGGAGCTGGYGGGTGTAGCGGTCGAGTGATCCGGTGGCCCGCCCGACGGCGTCCCGGAGACCCTCACGGCGCTCCTCGACCTGACGTCGCCTGCCTTCCAGAATCCGCATCCGCGCCTCGGCGGGGGTGCGGCTGAAGAAGGCAAGGTGCACGCCGAACCCGTCGTCGGTGTAGTTCTGGGGCCCCGTGTCCGCCACCAGCTCGGAGAATCGTTTCCGACCGGTGGGGGTGAGCTCGTACACGCGACGCGCCCGGCGCTTGACGGTGCCGTCCGCGCCGGCGTCCTCGGCGATCAACCCGTCGGCCTGCATGCGCCGAAGGGTCGGGTAGAGCGAGCCGTAGGAGAAGGCGCGGAACGCACCGAGCAGGCCGGTCAGCCGCTTGCGCAGCTCGTATCCGTGCATGGGTGACTCGAGGAGCAGCCCGAGAATTGCGAGCTCGAGCAAGATCACACCCCCTGAGTGTCCCGAACATAACCGATAGATGCGATTGCCAACTATATCGCACCGATATATACGGGCACACAGTTGAGCGAAAACAGCAGGTGGAAGACCTACTGGTCGGATCGGTAGACGCTGCGGACGGCGCCGTCGAAACCGACCGTCAGGAAGCCACTGGCGCCCGAGGTCTCGTTCTTCAGGTGGATGTTCACGACCGGCCCGTCGTCGCCGCGCTTCGCGTCCAGGAAGATCTGGGTCGGGTCGCTCACCCGGAGTGTGCGATCGGCGCCGTAGACGAGCCCGATCAGCTGGGGGACGTTCGGGCGGAGTTCGGTGAGGTCGACGGGTACGCCCTCGGTGCGGCCCGGCGAGGTTCCGGTGTCCGTCAGCTGTCCGTCCTCGTACCGATACGACTGCTCGCTACCGGGCGCACCGGGAACCGGACGCGAGATCGACGCGTACCCGGGGTAGATCGTCAGGCTGTCGACCTCCGAGTCGCCCAGTTGCCGGTCGATGTCGTCGAGCATCTGCCCGAGCCCCGCCGCGGTGATCAGCTCGGTGCCCACCTTGGGGCCGGCCGGACCGGCATGATCCCGATTCGAGGTGACCACGACGATGCCGCACACCACGACGACGGCCGCCGCGAGCGCGACGATCCAGCGGGTGCTCTGCGGCTGTGGCGACGGCGCGACGGTGTCGCTCGGCGCCTGCAGGTCTCGGACGAGTCGATCGAGGTAGTCCGGGGTGCGGCGGTTCGGCATGCTCATCGCCCCTGGGCCGGCGAGACGTCGACGACGGTGCCGTCCATCCGCGTGTCCACCATTCCCGTCTGCTTCTCGTGGTCCTCGAACAGGTAGCTGACCAGGCCCTCGCCCGCCGTCGAATCCGGTCGCACGAAGATGTGCTCGACCTGGGCCGCCGGCATCCCGACACGGCCCGGCCCGGTCGTGAGCACCTCGGCGAGTCGGTCGACGTCGAGGTCCGCGAGGTCGACCGTGGTGGTGTCCAGGGGTCGCGAATCGGGCTCCCGCACCGTCGAGAACCCGCCGCGGAAGCTCCAGTCCTGTGCGCGATGCGGTTGGCCGTCCAACATCCGGGTGAAGAACACGTAGGTCGGGTAGAAGATCACGTCGTCCACCTGCAGATCACCGAACTTCAGCTCGTACTGACGCAGGAAGTCGCGGATCCCCTCGGGTGAGCGAGGATCGAGCGGCTCGACCACGATCGGCTGCGGCTCGCCGGGCGCGACAGGGGCCGGTTCGGCGGCGACGACCGCCTCGGGCGCCGCGGCGTCGCCTCGATTCGTGTACATCACCGTTCCGCAGATCGCCACGACCGCAACCACGATCGCGGCCACAGCGCGACCCGGGACACGTCTGCGAGGTGCCGGCGTGGCCTCCCGTGCGGCTTCGACGAGATGCTCGGGAATCTGCAGGTCCTCGACGAGAGAGGCGAGTTCCCCGAGCGTCTTGGCCTTCATGGCCTGCGCGGTCCGGGTCTGATACTCGGTCGGATCGAGCTGCCCCTCGCTGTATCCGGCGTCCAGGAGTCCACAGGTCTGGGCGCGATCGATGTCGCGCGCGCGGGCTTTGGCGGAGACGGGGGCGGACACGTCCGTGATCCTAGGAAACCGTTCGGATTGTTGTGCAACCACGTCCGAACCGACGAACTACACGGGTGGAGAAGATCGAGCACGAAGTGCCTACTGGTCGGCTCTACGGACTTCCAGAATCTCGCCGTCGAAACCCATGGTCAGCCACCCGTTGGCCGCGATGTCCTGATTGGACGCCAGGATCTCGACGGCCGGTATGTCGTCGGAGCGGTCGCGCTCGATCGACAGATGGACCGAGTCCGGGTTCGGCACTGCGACGCTCCGCTCGATCCCGCGGACCAAGCCGATCAGCTTGGGCAGGTTCGGCCGAAGTTCCGCGAGGTCCACCGGAACGGTGGGTGTGCGGGTTCCACCGTCGTCGGGACCGTCGAAGGTGGGACTCCCGGATTCGATCTCGTAGCTGTACCTCTCGCTCCGGCCAGGCTTTCCCGGGACAGGGCGAACGATGTCGGCACGCTCGGGGTACACGCGCAGCTCGTCGACCTCCAGGCCGCCGAGCTTCTGCTCGAGGGTGTCGAACAGGCGGTTCATCTCGGTGAGCGTCAACAGGTCGGACGATTCCGCATCGACGGCGGCGACGCCCGGGGCGGCGGAAGGCGCGTCTTCGCCCGACTGCGTCAGGACCACGGCCCCGCCCACCGTGAGCACGGCCGCGATACCGAGAGCGGCGATCCACCGCATGCTCCGGTCCCGCGGTGGGGCAGGAACCGCATTCGACAGCTCCCGCGGAACCTGCAAGTCCCGAACGAGGCGGTCCAGATCGCCCAGCGTGCGTGCCGTCGCCGCGGATTCCAGGCGGGCGCGGTGTTCGTCCTCGGACAACTGGCCGGTGCCGCGCGCCGCGTCGAGCACCTCGCACACACCGTCGCGGTCGCTGTCACGGGCGCGTAGGCGCAGGGAGGTCGCGAGGTTTCGGCGTTCGGTCGGTGTCATCGTCACCTGTCCGCAGTTCGGACGTCGATCTCGTCGCCGCCGAGTGTCGTGTACACGCTGCCGGATCGCTTGTCAGGGCTCTCGACGCTGATCGCCACCTCGACCTCGCCGCTGGTGGTGCGTACGTCGATGTCGCCGATCCGGCCGGTCGAGAGCCGTACCCGATCCGGGGCCGTGGCGAGGTTGGCCGCCAGCCGGTCGAGATCGATGTCGGCCAGGTCGATCGCTTGTGTGTCGGGGCCTCGCCCATTCGGGGTCATCGACGGCTTGAACCCGTTCATGAAGTCGTACCGCTGGTACAGGTGTGGTGCCCCGTCGACCGCGCGGTCCACCGACGCCCGCTCGGGGTAGAAGATGGCGCGATCGACCAGGGTGTCCTTGAACTTGGCGCGGTATCGGTCGATGAAAGCCCGGATCCCCTCGACGGTGGTCGTGTCGATCGGCTCGATCACGATCGCGTCGGGCTCGCCCGGAATCGGTGCCGGCAGCGGCGCGGGTTCCTCGGCCGCGGCAACGACCTCCGGCGCGGCGGGCGTCTGCGCGGTCTCGTCGTCGCGTGCGACGAAGAACACGGTCCCGATCACGACGGCGACGGCCGCGATGGCCGCGGCGATCACCGGCCCGCGCCGTAATCGACGGGGTGCGGTGGCGGTCCGGAGTGCGGTCTCGACGAGGTGCGCGGGAATCTGCAGGTCGGACACCAGCGCGTCGAGTTCACCGAGCGTCTTGGCCTTCATCGCGGCGGCGGTGCGGGCGTCGTACTCGGTCGTGTCGAGCTGGCCCTCGCTGTATCCGGCGTCGAGCACTCCGCAGGTCTGCGCGCGATCGATATCGCGCGCACGAGTACTGGAGGAAGCCTGCCCGGACACGGTCGTGATCTTAGGAAACCGCTCGGACGGTCGCCCGGCGCCACCCGTTTCCGGCGGTACCGTCGCATGTCAAGACCTTGTGTTCGTCCCCACGTGCGGCGCCTCCCGGCACACCCCGCCGACGGGTGACGCACGTACTCTGGTCTCCGTGCGGATACAGCGGCAGGTCGTGGACTACGCGCTGCAGCGCCGGTCCCTGCTCGCCGAGGTCTACTCGGGGCGGACCGGCGTGACCGAAGTCTGCGATGCGAGCCCCTACCTGCTGCGTGCGGCCAAGTTCCACGGCCGCAGCAGTTCGGTGATGTGCCCGATCTGTCGCAAGGAAGAGTTGACCCTCGTATCTTGGGTGTTCGGCGACAAACTGGGCCCGGTGTCGGGCTCGGCGCGGACACCCGAGGAACTGGTTCGTCTGGCCGCGACCGAGGAGGAATTCTCGGTCCATGTGGTCGAGGTGTGCCGCACATGCAGCTGGAACCACTTGGTCCAGTCCTACGTTCTCGGTGCGGTACCGGCACCGAAGCGGCCGAGGAGGACGTCCTCACCGCGCCGCCGCACCGCCAGTGAGTAGTAGTGAACCGACAGCGTAGGAAGCCGACAGCTGTGCCCACCGACCGACGCAACCGAGGACTGCCCACAGTCACCCGATTACTGGAGATTCGTACGTGAGTTCCCCCAACAACCCCCAGGGTCGACCTACCGGACCGCGGCGTCCGAACGGCCCGCAGCAGAGTGGACGACCGGCCGGGCAGCAGCCCGGCCGTCCCGTGGGTGGCCCCGGGGGCCCCGCGCCGCGCCGCAACCCGGGTCCCCAGCAGGGCGGTCGCCCGGCTCCACGGCAGCCGCAGCAGGGTGGTCGTCCACCGCAGGGAGGCCAGCGCCCGCCGCAGGGGGGACCGCGTCCGCCCCAGGGCGGCCAGCGTGCGGCACAGGGGGGACCGCGTCCGGCACAGGGTGGGGGCCGCGGTCCCGGTGGGCGTCCGCCGGCCGGCCCGCCGCCGACCGCACGCAAGTCCGGTGACGGATCGGGCGGTCAGCCGCCGAAGGGTCCGAAGAAGACCAAGTCCAGCAAGTGGAAGATCGCGCGCCGCACCGCGTACGCCGTGGTCGCGCTCGGCCTGATCGTGCCGATGCTGACGTTCATGGTCGCGTACATCGTCGAGGACGTACCGAAGCCCGGCGACATGAAGACCAATCAGGTCGCGACGATCCTGGCGTCGGACGGGACGACGGAGATCAGCCGCGTCGTGCCGCCCGAGGGCAACCGCACCGAGGTCACGATCGACCAGATTCCGGAGCACGTGCGCAACGCGGTGCTCTCGGCCGAGGACCGGAACTTCTACACCAACCCCGGATTCTCGGTCAGCGGTTTCGCGCGCGCGGCCCGCGACAACGTGCTCGGCAAGGACAGCGCCGGCGGTGGCTCCACCATCACCCAGCAGTACGTGAAGAACGCGCTCGTGGGTTCGGAGCGCTCGCTCACCCGCAAGATGCGTGAGCTGGTGATCTCGTCGAAGATGGCCAAGCAGTGGTCCAAGGACGACATCCTCGCCGCGTACCTCAACACCATCTACTTCGGTCGCGGCGCGTACGGCATCGCGGCCGCGTCCGAGGCGTACTTCGGCAAGCCGGTCGAGCAGTTGACGGTGGCCGAGGGCGGCGTGCTCGCCGCGGTCATCCAGCTGCCGTCGCTGCTGGACCCCGAGACCAATCCCACCGGCGCCCAGTCGCGTTGGAACTACGTCCTCGACGGCATGGTCGACAGCGGCACGCTCAGCGCCGCCGATCGTGCCGCCACCCAGTTCCCGCAGGTCATTCCTCTCGCCGAGGTCGACAACGGCAGCGGCGGCAACGGGCCGGAGGGCCTGATCAAGCAGCAGGTGCTGAAGGAGCTGTCGGCGGCCGGCATCAGCGAGCAGGACCTCAACACCGAGGGCCTGCAGATCACCTCGACGATCGACCCGCAGGCGCAGGCGGCTGCCGTCGACGCCGTCGAGACGTACATGGACGGTGAGCCGTCCGAGCTGCGGACCGCGGTCGTGTCCGTCGACCCGAAGTCGGGTGCCGTGCGCGCCTACTACGGCGGCGCCGACGGCGGCGGCTACGACTTCGCGCAGGCCGGCCTGCAGACCGGTTCGTCGTTCAAGGTGTTCGGCCTCGCGGCCGCGCTGGACCAGGGCATCCCGCTGTCGCAGATGTACGACAGCGGCCCGCTCACCGTCAACGGCATCACGATCGGCAACGTCGAGGGCGAGTCCTGCGGCACGTGCACCATCGCCGAGGCCCTCAAGCGTTCACTCAACACCAGCTTCTACCGGCAGATGCTGCAGATGGACGACGGCCCGCAGGCCATCGCCGACATCGCCCACAAGGCCGGCATCCCCGAGGACATCCCGGGCGTGGGCCCCTCGCTCACCGAGCCGGGCGGCGTCGGACCGAACAACGGCATCGTGCTGGGCCAGTACCAGTCCCGGCCCATCGACATGGCGTCCGCGTACGCGACGCTCGCGGCCTCCGGCGTCTACCACACGCCGCACTTCGTGCAGAAGGTCGTCACCTCCGACGGCACCGTGCTGCTCGACCGCGGCACGCCGACCGGCGAGGAAGTCATCGACGCCGCGGTGGCCGACAACACCACCGCCGCAATGACGCCGATCGCGGCGTACTCGCGCGGCCACGGGCTGGCCGGTGGCCGTCCGTCGGCGTCAAAGACCGGCACCGCGCAGCTCGGTGACACCGGCTCCAACAAGGACGCGTGGATGGTCGGCTACACCCCGTCGCTGTCGACGGCGGTGTGGGTCGGTACCGAGCAGGGTCTGCCGATCGAGAACAGCTACGGCGGAATGATCTACGGCTCGGGTCTGCCGTCGGACATCTGGAAGGCGACGATGGACGGTGCGCTGAAGGGCACCGACATCGAGAAGTTCCCGACGCCGGATCCGATCGCCGGTGTCTCGGGAGTTCCCGCGTACTCGGCACCGGCCGCGCCGAAGACGTCGTCGGCGCCCCCGTCGACCACGGCCCCGCCGACGACGACTCCGCCGCCGCTCGAGATCACCACGAGCAACATGGAGATCCTTCCGGGCGTGACGATCCCGATTCCGGGCATCAAGCCGGGCAAGCCCACCGACACGACTACCACTCCGTCACCGGAGGAGCCGACGTCGGGGCAGGAGCCGCCGGACACGACGGCCCCGGAGGGGCAGCAGCGAGCGGTCCCGCAGCCGGTCCCCGTCGGATAGCCCTTTCCCGGTAGCCTCGCGGGGTGGCCGACAACGCACCGGGCAGCACCGAGACCGACACCGGCGTCGAGCTGGTGTCGCCGGCGCCGCTCGCTGCGGATCGGCGCTCCGCGGACTGGCGGGACGTGCCGGGCCACACCGATCCGCTGACGGCACAACTGTCGTCGACGATCGGTGGCCCGGTCGGTCGGCACGCGCTGATCGGACGGACCCGCTTCTTCACCCCGATGCGGGTGATTCTGCTGCTGGCCGTGGTGTTCCTGAGTCTCGGTTGGTTCACCAAGGCCGGCTGCATCCAGCAGGGCCCGGTCGGCGCCGACGGCGCGCTGGGATTGGACTGGAGCGGCAACCGCCAGTACGTGGCGATGTGTTACTCCGACACCGTCCCGCTGTACGGCGCCGAACATCTCGACGAGGGCGCCTTCCCGTACAAGAAGTGGTGGGAGGAGCCGGCCGCCGACGGCTCTGTGCAGCGTCGCTACATGGAGTACCCGGTGCTGTCCGGGCTCTACCAGTACGCGTCGATGGTGGTCGCGAAGGCGTGGGACGCGACCCCGTGGCTGCCCGGCGGACTGCAGGTCGCGATCTACTTCAACGTGGTGGCGCTCGGCCTGGCCGCGGCGTGGCTGGTGACGGTGTGGGCCAGTGCGCTGCTGGCCGGCCGCCGCGTGTGGGACGCGGCGCTCGTCGCCTGCTCGCCACTGGTGATCGTCCACGCCTTCACCAACTTCGACCTGTTGGCGACGGCCTTCGCGGCCGGTGGTCTGCTCGCGTGGTCGCGTAAACGTCCGGTTCTCGCCGGCATCCTCCTCGGCCTCGGCGGCGCCGCGAAGCTCTATCCGCTGTTCCTGCTCGGCCCGCTGCTGGTGCTGTGTCTGCGTACGGGACGGATGCGCCCGTGGTGGCAGGCGACCGCGGCCGCGGCCGGAGCCTGGCTGGCGGTGAATCTGCCCATCGCGCTGCTGTTCCCGCGCGGCTGGGCGGAGTTCTACCGCCTCAACTCCGAGCGCGGCGCCGACCCCGACTCGATCTACAACGTCATCACCTCGTTCACCGGGTGGGCCGGCTTCGACGGCCCCCTCGCCGCGGGCGAGGCGCCCAGCGTGCTCAACGCGGTGTCGCTGCTGGCGTTCGTCGCGGTCTGCGCCGGTGTCGCCTGGGTGGCCCTGACCGCGGCGACTCGGCCCCGGGTGGCGCAGCTGTGCTTCCTGGTGGTGGCCGGGTTCCTGCTCACCAACAAGGTGTGGAGCCCGCAGTACTCGCTGTGGCTGGTGCCGCTCGCGGTCCTCGCCCTCCCCCACCGTCGGATCCTGCTGGCGTGGATGACGATCGACGCCCTCGTCTGGGTGCCGCGGATGATGTACTACCTCGGCGTGTCCAACAAGGGACTGCCCGAGCAGTGGTTCACCGGCGCCGTCGTGCTGCGCGACCTCGCAGTCCTCGCGCTGTGCGCATTGATCCTGCGTCAGATCTACCGGCCGTCGGAGGATCTGGTGCGGTTCGGCTTCATCGACGACCCCGTCGGCGGCGTCCTCGACCAGGCCGAGGACGCGCCACCGAAATGGTTGCCGGCATGGCTGCGCCCCCGGGTTCCAGTGCGCGCCGAGTGAGGTCCTGCTTCCGGTGGAGCGTGCTCTGTCGCCGAACTGCTGGGGCGCGGGAGTCGTTCGATCGGAGGGCTTTTCGTGACCGATCAGACCTGCAGGCCGGTGAACGGTGCGATCGGAATGTTCCTGAGCACGAACCAGATCGCGGCCGCAGCGAGCGCGACTGCCGGAATCCGTCGGAGATGCCGCGCGTCCAGTACCCGACCCCGAACCCGGCCCCAGGTCCAGACGCCGTACCCGGCGAGGAGCAGGACCGCGACGACGACTCCCGACGCGTTGTACCGCAACGCGTCCGAGAGGTCGAAGTGGAGGAGCGAGTACAGCATTCGCGTGCCGCCACACAGCGGGCAGTCGATTCCGAGCAGCGCCTTCGTCGGGCACACCGGGATGACTCCGCCCGGCATCGTCGGATCGGCCCAGAGCACGAACCCGCAGGCGGCGACCGCGGCCGCCGCCACCGCCGCCGGTGCGGCGAGGCGGAGCGTCAGACGCTTCGGTGTGGACTCCATGGAATCCGAAACGTACCCCGGGACAGCCCGACACGGAGTGGTCCGGCTGCGCGCGGTCAAGGCGCCGCGGCCGGGACTGCCGCCGGCGGCCTCGTGGGGAGGGGATCGCCGCGCTCCGTCCGGCGCAGCGGGGCGCCGACGAAGACGAAGAACAGCACGACGAGCAGGGCGGCCTGCCCCCACACGCCGAGATTGACGACGAATTCGGTGGTGCCGGTGTCTGATCGGGTGGCGAGGGTGTCGAACCAGCGGAACACCCCGATGCCGAGCGTCAGGTCTGCCACCAGGTAGGCCGCGACCAGCGACCACGGCACCCGCAGCAGCACCAGGAAGGGGATCAGCCACAGCGTGTACTGCGGCGAGTGCACCTTGTGCAGCAGCAGGAACGCGCACAGCATCGCGCCGCTCACGCCGATCCACGGATAGCTGCCGTGGCGTTCGAAATGCTTCCAGCCCAGCCACACCGCGAGGGCCAGTACGGCGCACAGCGCGAGCGGCGACACGATGCCCACGACGTGGTTGTAGGTGTCGGAGCCGTGCAGGTCCACACCCATCAGTGGCCGCAGCCCCCAGTACCAGATGCTGTTGCTGGTGAGATCGGCCGTGCGCAGCTGCTGGAACGTGAACGACGCCCGCCAGCCGTCGTAGTGGGTCAGCGCGAACGGCACGTTGATCGCGACCACCGTTGCCGCCGCGGCCCCGAGTACCGCGGCGGCGCCCCGGACGTCGAGGCGGTTCCGGTCCCGGCCCTCGGTGAGGACGTACAGCGCCAGCGGCAGCACGAACAACCCCGGATAGAGCTTGAGGCAGAACCCGATCCCGAGCAGGACGGCGGCGAGCACCGCGCGGGTGCGCAGCGACCAGCGGTGCGAGGCCATCACCGCGATCGCCCCGACCGACGTCGCGACGACGGGTAGCTCCCAGTTGTGGAACGCGTACAGCAGCAGCGGCGGACTCGCCGCCCACAGCAGCGCGGCGCGTCCCGCGAGCCGTCCGAGCATCCACGCGGTGAGCAGCCCGAACGGCGCCAGCAGCAGCGCCGAATGCAGCAGGAACGCGGCGTCGGTGTGGGCGCCGATCCCGCCGAGCCACATCAGCAGGCCGCTGAGCACCGGGTACTCGACGGTGCTGCCGGTGAGCACGCCGTCCGGGGTGATGCCGCCGGTGTACGGGAACAGGTGCTGGTCGATGCCGCGGCCCAGCCACAGGAGCTGGATGTCGGAGTAGCAGACGTCGCGGTCCTTGATCCTGTCGAAGATCAGGCTGCGGCCGTCCGCGCCGAACGGCGGACCGATGCAGCGGGACTTGTCGAGGTAGCCGAGGATCATCGTCAGCAGGCAGGCGGTGAGGATGGTGACCGTCGTTCCGGTCCGGATGTTCGCCGCCGCCCGCATGAAATCCAGCGTAGGGCGATCCCGGCGGCCGGTGGGATCGGCGACATCGGCGGGAAGCGACCGTCCGGACCAATTTCGCAGGTCAAAGGCTGCTCGTGTACCCTGCAAAGGTTGCTGACGCAACGACCCTCCTGCCACGGACAGTCCGTGGCCGTTTCACAGTCCATAGGAGGTGATGAGGTCTTATGCGTCATTACGAATTGATGGTCATTCTCGACCCCAGCCTGGACGAGCGCACCGTCGCCCCGTCGCTGGATACGTTCCTCAATGTCGTCCGCAAGGATGGCGGCAGTGTCGACAAGGTCGACGTGTGGGGTAAGCGTCGTCTCGCGTACGAGATCGCCAAGAACAGCGAAGGCATCTACGCGGTCATCGATATCACCGCCGAGCCGGCCACCGTCAACGAGCTCGACCGTCAGCTGGGTCTGAACGAGTCGGTGCTTCGTACGAAGGTCCTGCGCCACGGCAAGTGATTCCCGTCTGATCCAGGCACAGGTTTCAGTCGGTACCGGCGACGTCGGTACCAGCACCTAGGCTTTGGAACAACAGGAACTCCACACACAGCAGGAGGAACCACATGGCAGGCGACACCGTAATCACCGTCATCGGAAACCTGACGGCTGATCCCGAGCTTCGTTTCACCCCCGCGGGTGCTGCGGTCGCGAACTTCACCGTCGCGTCCACGCCCCGTACCTTCGATCGTCAGACCAATGAATGGAAAGACGGCGAGGCCCTGTTCTTGCGCTGCAACATCTGGCGTGAGGCAGCGGAGAACGTTGCGGAGAGTTTGACCCGCGGCTCGCGAGTGATCGTGAGCGGCCGGCTCAAGCAGCGCTCCTACGAAACTCGTGAAGGTGAGAAGCGCACTGTCGTAGAGCTCGAGGTCGACGAGATCGGCCCCTCGCTCCGTTACGCCACGGCCAAGGTCAACAAGGCCAACCGTGGTGGCGGCGGTGGCGGGGGCGGCTTCGGTGGCTCCTCCGGCGGATCCGGCGGCGGACGTCCGGCGTCCAACAATTACAGCCAGGGCGGAGACGATCCGTGGGGCAGCGCGCCGCAGGCGGGCTCCTTCGGAGGCGCCCGTGGCGGAGACGACGAACCGCCGTTCTGATCCGTACCCGATCGGAACATCCAGAAAACGGAGAAAGACATGCCGAAGCCGCCGCTGCGCGACAAGGTTATGAAGAAGAAGGTCTGCACGTTCTGCAAGGAAAAGAACACGCAGATCAACTACAAGGACACGACGCTGCTGCGTAAGTACGTCAGCGACCGCGGCAAGATCCGCGCCCGCCGTGTCACCGGCAACTGCGTTCAGCACCAGCGCGACGTGGCCGTTGCCGTGAAGAACTCGCGTGAGGTGGCCCTGCTGCCTTACGTCTCGACGGCTCGCTAAGGAAAGGGAGGGACGACATGAAGCTGATCCTCACCGCTGACGTGGACAACCTCGGTGCGCCCGGCGACACCGTTGAGGTCAAGGACGGCTACGGCCGTAACTACCTGCTCCCCCGCGGCCTGGCGATCGTTGCCACCCGTGGCGCCCAGAAGCAGGTCGAGGGCATCCGTCGTGCGCAGGACGCGCGCGCGGTCCGTGGCCTCGACCACGCCAAGGAGCTCAAGGCTGCCATCGAGGGTCTCGAGGGTGTGTCGCTGTCGGTGAAGACCGCCGGTGACTCGGGCAAGCTGTTCGGTTCCGTCACCGCGGCCGACGTTGCAGGCGCCATCAAGGCTGCCGGCGGCCCGGTCGTCGACAAGCGCAGCCTGGAGCTGCCGAAGGCTCACATCAAGAGCACCGGCAAGCACCAGATCGTGGTCAACCTGCACCCCGAGGTTGCTGCCAAGTTCCACCTGAACGTCGTCGGCGCATAGTCGACCCGTTCTCTCCAAGGGCCCCGCGGACTCCGGTCCGCGGGGCCCTTCGCGTCGGCTGGGGACGGGCTGTGGATAGATTCGCCACCCGGTGCCAATATTGTGACCTGTGACATACCTCTATTGGGCGGCCGTTTACCCAACACGCCCGGGTTGTCAACCTAGGCGACACGCCGAACTACCCTTCATCCACAGGGTTGTGAAAAGAAAAACCCACTTCTACCTGCGGATTGTCGAGTGTGATATTCGTCGATCCCCAGGTTATCCCCAGTTTTCCCCAGCCGGTTAACACTCGAGGGTTCTGCGTCCCCACTTCATCCACAACTCTGTCCACAGGCCGGTTTGATATGGGGTACTAGAGACCCCTACCGTCGGGCCGAGCGTGTCTCTCGAGCCACCCGCGGGGCGGCGACAGATTGTCGGGGGATACGGGTACAAAGAGTGTGAATGGTGCCGTCCGGCGAGTTGTTCGGACGGGATCGAAAGCCTCGTGCGGAGAAGGCGGTCGCGTTGGCGGTTGTAGATGATCGTGGTCATTCCGAGTACCCGGGACCCCCGGAGGAGCCCAGCGAGGAGTTCGGTCGGCAGCCTCCGCAAGACATGGTCGCGGAGCAGTCGGTGCTGGGCGGCATGCTGCTGAGCAAGGACGCGATCGCCGACGTGCTCGAGGTCCTGCGGCCGGGCGATTTCTACCGCCCCGCGCATCAGTCGGTGTACGACGCGATCCTCGACCTGTACAGCCGCGGCGAGCCGGCCGACCCGGTGACGGTCTCCGCCGAACTGGACCGTCGTGGCGAGCTGCGCCGCATCGGCGGCGCCCCCTATCTGGTGACGCTCACCCAGACGGTGCCGACCGCGGCCAACGCCGCCTTCTACGCGGAGATCGTGGCCGAGAAGTCGGTGCTGCGCCGCCTGGTCGACGCCGGCACCCGCATCGTGCAGTACGGCTACGCCGGCTCCGACGGCCAGGACGTCGCCGAGGTGGTGGACCGTGCACAGGCGGAGATCTTCGAGGTCACCGAGCGTCGCACCACCGAGGACTTCATGCCGCTCGAGGAGTTGCTGCAGCCCACGATGGACGAGATCGACTCCATCGCCAGCCGCGGCGGCCTGTCCCTCGGCGTGCCCACCGGATTCGCCGAGCTCGACGAGGTCACCAACGGCCTGCACCCCGGTCAGATGATCATCGTCGCGGCGCGGCCTGGCGTGGGCAAGGCGCTCGCCCTCGACACCCCGCTCGCGACGCCCACCGGTTGGACGACGATGGGTGAGGTGGCCGTCGGTGACCAGTTGATCGACGCCCACGGCAAGCCGACCACCGTCGTCGCCGCGACCGAGGTGATGACCGACCGCCCCTGCTACGAGGTGGAATTCTCCGACGGCACCGTCCTGGTCGCCGACGAGCAGCACCAGTGGCTGACGGAGACCCTCGCCGACGAGTCCGTACGAACCACCGGTGAGATCGCGGCGAGTCTGCGAAGTCTGGACGGCGAGCGCGCGCATTCGGTGACGAACACGCGGCCACTGCGGCTGCCGGCGCAGGATCTGGCCGTACCCCCGTACTCGTTCGGTGCGTGGCTCGGCGATGCGGAGTCTGTCGATCCGGAGATCGTCATGCGGATCGAGGGCGAGCAGGCCGAATACGACCTGTCCTCGGACACGTTGGCCTTCGGGCTGCGCACTCTCGGAGTGTTGGGAAACAAGCACATTCCGGTGCAGTACCTGCGTGGCTCGGAGACGCAGCGGCGGGCCGTGCTCGCCGGACTGCTGGACACCGACGGCACTGTCACCCACGGTGGCTCGGTGCAGTTCAGCGTGACCAGTGAGCGACTGGTGCGTGATGTCGAGGAGCTGATCGTCAGCCTCGGCTACCGCTGCCAGCTGAGCACCAAGCGGGTGAACGGCCGGACCGACGCGTCCTCGACCGCATTCACACTGACCTTCGCGACGGACGACGAGGTGTTCGGCCTGCCGCGGAAGGCTTTGTTGCACAAGGAGCGTCGCGCCGGCCACGGCACGGCCCGGTCCGGCTCGCGCTACATCGTCGACGTCCGCAAGATCGACTCGGTTCCGGTGCGGTGCGTCGAGGTCGACAACGCAGACCACCTGTACCTGGCCGGCCGGTCGATGGTGCCGACGCACAATTCCACCATCGGCATGGACTTCATGCGGTCGTGCTCGATCAAGCACGGCATGGCCAGCGTCATCTTCTCGCTGGAAATGAGCAAGACCGAGATCGTGATGCGTCTGCTGTCGGCGGAGGCGAAGATCAAGCTCTCGGACATGCGCTCGGGCAAGATGACCGACGACGACTGGACACGGTTGGCGCGGCGGATGAGCGAGATCAGCGAGGCCCCGCTGTACATCGACGACTCCCCCAACCTGACGATGATGGAGATCCGGGCCAAGGCGCGCCGGCTCAAGCAGAAGCACGACATCAAGCTGATCGTGATCGACTACCTGCAGCTGATGTCGTCGGGCAAGAAGGTCGAGTCCCGTCAGCAGGAAGTCTCCGAGTTCTCGCGAAGCCTCAAGCTTCTCGCGAAGGAACTCGAGGTGCCGGTGGTCGCGATCTGTCAGCTCAACCGTGGTCCCGAGCAGCGAACCGACAAGCGCCCGCAGGTTTCCGACCTGCGTGAGTCCGGCTCGCTCGAGCAGGACGCCGACATGGTGATGCTGCTGCACCGCCCTGACGCCTTCGAACGGGACGACCCGCGCGGCGGCGAGGCCGACATCATTCTCGGCAAGCACCGTGGCGGTCCGACCGCGACCATCACTGTCGCGCACCAGCTGCACCTGTCGCGGTTCGTGGACATGGCACGGGGGTAGGGCCTCTTGGCTGCCGGCCTGGCCTAGGCGTCGTCTGGACACGCTCAAGGGCGCCGATGTGGCGTCCGTGTTCGCCGAACTGATCCGCGCCGGCCTGCAGGAGCTGATCGAAGCCGAGGCCACCGAGGCTCTCGGCGCCGGCCGCTACGAACGCACCGACACCCGATCCACGCACCGCAACGGACACCGCAGCAAGACGATCTCGACCACCAGCGGCGACGTCGAGGTCAAGATCCCCAAACTGCGGGCCGGCTCGTTCTTCCCCTCGCTGCTCGAACGCCGCCGACGGATCGACAAGGCCCTGCATGCGGTGATCATGGAGGCCTACGTCCACGGCGTCTCGACCCGCAGTGTCGACGACCTCGTCGCCGCGTTGGGCGTGAGCTCTGGAGTGTCGAAGTCCGAGGTCTCCCGCGTCTGCGCAGGCCTCGACGCCGAGATCTCCCGATTCCACGACCGCACTCTCACGCACACCACGTTCCCGTACGTGTTCCTCGACGCGACGTATTGCAAGGTGCGGGTGGGTGCGCACGTGGTCTCCCAGGCCCTTGTCGTGGCGACAGGGGTGTCGATCGACGGCACCCGCGAGGTCCTCGGCATCGCCGTCGGAGACAGCGAGTCCTTCGAGTTCTGGCGCGAGTTCCTGATCGGATTGAAGGCCCGAGGTCTGTCGGGAGTGCACCTGGTCGTCTCCGATGCCCATGCTGGCTTGAAAGCCGCTGTCACGCAACAGTTCACCGGTGTCGCATGGCAGCGCTGCCGGGTGCACTTCATGCGGAACTTACAAGGCGCCGTGCACTCGAAGCACGTGCCGCCCGTGATTTGCCGCGGTCAAAACTATCTTCGCGCACACCGACCCCGTCGAGGTCGCCGCCCAGTGGGACCAGGTCGTCGACACCCTCACCTCATCGTTCCCGAAGGTCGCGGCGATGATGGAATCCGCGAAACACGACGTGCTCGCGTTCACCGCGTTCCCGCGGGCGCACTGGCAGAAGATCTGGTCCAACAACCCGATCGAACGCCTCAACAAAGAGATCAAACGCCGAGCCGACGTCGTGGAGATCTTCCCCAACCCGGCCGCGTTCCTACGCCTGGCGACCGCGGTGGTGATCGAGCAACACGACGAATGGCAGGTCACCCGCCGCTACGTCTCCGACGTCAGCATGGACGAACTCCGAGCCGTGATCGCCACGAAGGAACACGCCGCCACCACACCCGCCAAGAGGATGTCGACCACACTCGAAATCAGTTAGCATTCAACCTGACTCGTTGATCACTATGCGATGTCGAACCTGATCCGAAGTCCACCACCCCGCGGGGCACTATCCTCACGTGGGTTTCTGTGGGTGACCGTCGATAGATGTAGTTATCGCACCCAGCATCGGAAGATGCCCGGTCCAGGTAGCCCCGATCTGAAACCCGTGTGACTCTCGGGAAGTGCAGCCTCAAGCTCGAGCTGCTCGTGTGAATCCAGACTCTCGTAGATCCGAACGATCTGCCTACATTGAAGAAGGCCACCGCGCCGTCGCCCGTTGTTCGGCTCTAGCGATGTCAATCTTCCTGATCCTGACGCTGCGCTCGCTGCTTCCCCGATGAGACGAGGGGCTCCTCCGTGGTGCGCCTCATCTTTGGCCAAGCGTCTTTGAGGCCCGTTGCCGGTGCCCCTGTGATGTCGCCGGTCCGCCACTGAGGTTTGTCGATTGGCTGGTCGCGGCGAAGCTTTGCCCCTCGAACACGACTACCGTGCATTGGAAGTCGCACTTGGTCTGAGTCCCACCTGTGAGCTCCAGGTCACTTCAATAACAGTATCTACTTCTGAGTGCGGGCGTTTGTCGATCAGAGTGACCGTCAGCGACTCCAAGAGGCCGGTTGAGGCCCGCCGACCCACCGACGACCTGGTTGCGCGAGGCTCCGCCGCGCACGCGCACCGAACGAGCTGCGACTGGCCGACCTCACCGGAAACCGCGCCGTGAAACGCAAGCTCTACCGCTGCGCCGTCGCGGACAGTGAACCGGATTGGGGACTACTTCTGACGACTCGATGATCAAGCCCCACTGGTTATTTGAAGGGCTGGATTCCGCTCCGAAACGGCGGTGATGAACCTAGTCAATTCATCGCGCCCGGCCAGTGAGTTCATTCATCCATCCCGCCTGTCTTCTCATCAACACCTCAGTCATCGGGGTGTCGCGACGATCGACTGCATTCATTCAGTTTCGGTCGGGAACGTTCGTTTAGGCCCGGCCGTCGCCATATGGTCGGATCCGTTGGGTCGCGTGGACGCCTGTGCTGAAGAGTCAGCTTTGCGCGCTTTGTTTAACATCGAACGACTGATGTCGCTACTCTGCTACAAATACTGAAGTTAGCTGGTTGCTGGCATGGTGCCGGTTTCGGACAGGAGATGCAGATGTTCTACAGGCCGGAAGTCGAATCGAGCGGACTGCCGTACAACCCATTCAAGGCGTCCTGTGTGCCGCGACCTATCGGCTGGATGTCGACGGTGGACGCGAACGGAGTGCCGAACCTAGCCCCTTACAGTCAATTTCAGAACGTGACGTGGGACCCGCCGACGATCTCAGTGGCGGTGAACTGCCAACCGGACGGTCGCCCGAAGGACACCGCCGCCAACGCGATGGCAACCGGCGAACTGGGCTGGAGCATGGCCACCGAGCGTCATTTCGACGAGATCGTCATGACCAATCATGACCTCCCCCCTGCCGTCAGTGAGTTCGACTACGCAGGGCTGGAGTCCGTCCCGTCGACGCTAATCAAGGCTCCGCTCGTGGCCGGAGCCCCGGTGCAGTTCGAATGCAAGCTTCAGCAATCGATCTTCCTGCCTGGTGCCACACCTGAGTCGTCCACCTACCTGCTGATCGCCCAGGTGATCGGAATCCACATCGATGAGAACTTCCTCACCGACGGTATGCTCGACATCGAGAAGATGCGTCCGCTTGCACGCCTGGGATACCTTGACTTCACGGTCGTCGAGAAGACAGTTCACCCCCCCACCGCGAGCATGAGAACGCCAGAGTCCATCGCCTTCATGTCCGAGTAGATGATCTATGGGCCAGAGTGATGGTACTCATGGTTAACCATCACTCGGCCCCGTCTTGCAGTTATCGCGACCCAGTCGCGGAAGTTGTCTGGTCGTCCGCGGGAGTGTCGGTGTGACCGTCAAACCTGCTCGGGTAATGCTGCGCGACACCGATGGTGGTGACGACCCCAGACAGGGGCTGGTGGCGGTCAACCCCACCGCAAGTGCACCTGCGGTGGGGTTGTCCGCCGAG